>CAYGMR010000027.1:0-22345 GCA_964350725.1 uncultured Ardenticatenaceae bacterium
GGCCGCAAAGCCAGCCCGATCCAACGTGTCAGAAAACAATTCCACCTTGCCCGATGGCGTATTCCAGGCAAGATCACTCTCTTCACTTTCTGATGGGGGCAGTTGGGCATACCCTTTCTCACGTACTTCTTGCAATGTCACGCCCAACGGAGCCAGTTGTTGGCGCACATAATCTTCTTCATCTGTATATTGGAAATAGTCTTCTAACCCCAAACGCTTCCCCAATTCTTTATAAATCCACAGCGTCGATTTTGCATCGCCTTGCGGTTCGATAACAGGTTGGCGCAAAAACGCTTTGTCGCCGACTATGTTCAGCGGATCATACCGTTCTAGGTAGGAGGATTCCGGTAACACCACATCAGCAAACCACGCTGTATCGTTGAGTGAAATATCCACAACGGCGATGAAATCCATCTTGCTCATCGCTTCCAATGTGCGTGTCCGGTCTGGCAAGGATTGCACCGGATTTTGGCGAGAGATAAACCAGCCATGTGCCTTGTAGGGTGTTTCGGTCAGAATTGCATCACGCATTTCTTGGAAGACACCCAGTTTGAACGGAACAAGCGGATATTTCCAGGGCACGCCGTCCATTCTTGTGGCGGTGGCTCGTGGATAGGGTGGCTGCGGCGGTGTGCCCAAAGGGCCACTGCCTTCACCCGCAGATGGTTTAAGATGGATACCCCAATTGCCCACCAGAGCATTTAAGCAGGAAATTGCCCGCTGCGTTTGGAAAGAGTTGATGAAGTTAGAGGTGCGCCAGCCATTATGTGCTAGGGCATGGGGCGCAGCATCGCTAAACTCTTGCGCAATACGGCGCATCACGTCGGCGTCGATGTCGGTGATGGGGGCGGCCCATTCGGGTGTAAATGGCCGTATTTCCTCTGCCAACTGCTCAAAGCCGACGGTATGTTTGGCAACAAAGTCATGGTCATACCGGTCTTCGCTGATAATCACATTCATCAAAGCCAAGTGAAAAGCCAAATCCGTACCCGGACGAATAGGACACCAATCGGTGGATTTAGCGGCCGTTTTCGTGAAACGCGGGTCTACATAAACAACCTTCAAACCACGATCAATCGCGTGGCTGAGAATGCTCGTCTCTGAAGTCGAAATCGCTTCCATCAGATTCCGGCCGGTCAAAATCAGATAGTCCAAATCGGCATAACTGCGCTCTGGTTCTTCCATACCGTAGGTCATTTGGTTCGCGACGATCATGGCGTTAAAACAGAGGCTGCGTTGTGTGCCATAATTAGGCGAGCCATACGCATTGAGCAAATTCTCAAACGGTACTTGTGTCAGACAATGCGTGGACGAAAAAATCATCGCTTCCGGCCCATACTTTTCTTTAATCTCAAGCATGTTTTGCGCGACAATATCTAATGCCTCATCCCAAGAAGTCTCGCGGAATTTGCCTTCACCCCGTTCCCCCACCCGCACCAGCGGCTTCAACACACGGTCGGGATCATACGTATTCATCAGGCCAGCCTGACCGCGTGCGCATAAAAAGCCCAGCGAATGCGGATGTTCTGGATTGCCTTCCAATTTCACCACGCGCCCTTCTTTAACTTTGGCACGCACACCGCAGCGCCAAACGCACATTTCACACATAGTAGGGATGTATCCATTGCCGTCAACATCAAGAAAGCCTGCTTCTTTAGCGGCTTCGGCTACATGAATGGGTAGTAACTGTCCCACTGCCAGCGCACCCACCGTCGCTCCAAAAACCTTTAGAAAACTACGGCGGGACATATTATTAGTTGTCATAATGTTTCACTGTTTGCCATTTTATCGTGACGCTGCATCCGTGCGCGATCAATCAGATAAAACAGGAAAAGACTGAATAAGGAGAAGAAAATGATGACCAATGCTGAATTAAGATTCCACAGCTCCGGGATAATGGTTGCACCTATATTAGCGATGGCCGCAATCTGCGGAAAAACGGTTGGATAAATCAGCCCGTAGATGGCTGCGCCTACTGTAAAACCCAATAAGCCAGGAATGAGATAGTCTAATTTGCCTTCGCCGGACCCGGCGACACAAGTGCCCGGTCAGTAACCGGAGAAAGCCATCCCAACACCAAATATTAGACCACCAATCACGTTTCCGGCGATGTAGGTGGCGGGCACACTGGGGAAGGTGATGAGTCCCATCCATTTGAGTGTGTAAAGACCTGTCATGGAGACGATGAGTGCCGTCATCATGAATTTGAGCACGGCAAGGTCAGTGAAACGAAAGACGTTGACGATTTTGTGGTATTTGGTCAACCCTGCTTTTTGCAAGGAGAGGCCAAAAAAGAGACCCAGAATCAAAGCGATCATATAGTTGGTCATGTTTAATATCTCCTACCATAAACGAGCCAGGCGGTGGCAATGCCGGAGGCAAACATCGCGCCAATAAAAATGAAAGCGGCTGGCGCGAGTAACATACCCCCAGAGATAGCTAACCCGCTTGTGCAACCGCCAGCAATGCCAGCGCCTATTTCTAATACGATGGCTCCCAAGAAAGCGAGAAGCCAGCGCTTCGGCCAACTAGAGCCAAAAACCTGTTTCCACTGCTTATCAGAGTTCATGCGTATCTTCCAGGTGCGGCTAGACCAAGCACCCATCAGACCACCAAAAAATACGCCGATAAGCAATACGCCCGACCAAGTGAGGCCGGGCGGCATAACATAGTTGAAATACAAATTATCGAATAGCTGAGGCGCTACGGTTTGGCCGATGGAGCCGGCCAGATTTTCAAATGCACCCGAGGCACCTAGCAAACTGTCGCTGAGGAAGACGGCGAGCGTACCAACAACTCCCAACAATGCGCCAGCCACGTAAGGTGACCATTCTTCCTTTTGAAATTGCTCTTTTAGCCAATTCATTTTTTCTCCCGTGTTGAAATAGGTTTCACCTAGACTTCCGAGGTTTTCCAGACAGCGGAGGTCTATAAATATAGTTCTTGTAGTTAGTCACCGGTGCTGGCAAGCGCTAATAGAAGCGCTTGCGATTCCCGATCTAGCTGACGGACTTGCTGGACAAGTTCTGGTTGCAGCCGTACCAAATCGTGTAATAGGCTTTGAGCTTGGTCTGGGTTTTCCAGAAAACGGTAGAGGTCTTGTAAGGCGTCGGTAGATAGCTGGCTTAAACGCGGCAGCAAGGCGATGACGGGCGCGGGATAGTCGGGATATTTGCTCCTTTGCTCATCTTGCACGGCATCGCTAATGGGCATGGTTTGCTGACGTGGCTTTCTTTCGTTCCAGATGACAAAAGCGCCGCCGCCAACGAGCGTAAGCGCAATCAATCCCATCAGGATGCGATTGCCCCAGTTGACGGTTTTTATGCCGAGGACGGTTTCGTTGTAGCGAGCCACGTAGTCGATGACATTGGGGTCATTGACGACAAGGCCAGATGGGGCAGCGGGGCTGGAACTTGTGTTAACGGCCGTTTCGGGCTTGGCGGCTGTATCGGATGTAGTGGGTGTGTCAGAAACGGCCGTTTCCCCATCCCCATTACTATTTTCATTACTCGCTGGTGGTTCCGAATCAGAACCAGCGCCAGAATCGGAGCCACCGCCTCCGTTACCAAGTTCTACGCCCAGGGCAACAGCATATACGTCAGCCCGTTCAGCCAAATCAGCGGCGTGGCAGTTGCCACAGCTGACCTGCACATTGTCTAGCGGCGCTTCCATGCCAACATGGGCGGTTTCTGCGTCGGTGGCTTGTACGTTGCCCGCATGACAAAACTCACAGAAGTCGCCAAAGGCATGGGCTTCATGCCAGTTTGTGCCATCGTTATTGACAGGAGCTTCTGCTTGGACTTCGTGGCAATTTTTACAAGACGACGCGGACGAACCGCACTGCGCCTGTGCGGATTGAGGCACTGTTAGACTTAGAAACATAATGATGCCCCCAAACAGAAGAAGCCAAGGAATGACATGGGTATTGTTTTTTATCATGAGTAAAGTCCTGATTATGTGAGATGCTCTATCGCCTCAACCAGTAATAAATGAAGCATCTCTAATCCTTGCATAAAACGCTGATTTGCTAATCGGTAAATGATGCCAACGCGTTCCTGCAAGTGTACACTTGCTGTGTATGGTAGCTTCAAATCGTGAGCTTGTAACGGTTGCATCATGAATCATATGCCATATGATGCAACTGTTTGCAATAAGTTGCAATAGCATACTCAATAAAAAATGGGGAAAGGTGACATTTGTCTTTTATCTATATGACAAAAATCATCCCCGTGATTTTAGAGGTTCAATGTGAAGCAAACGTGGCAGAAATGGTTTTGCGAGCTTTTCCAACAAACCGTCAGAATAGAACCTAAGCACAAGCAGGAACTGGAGTCTGGCAAATTCTAGACCTGTCAGGTTTTTACCACGAGTGGAAAGTGAGCAAATTGATCATAAAACCGGACAAGTCTTCTTGACACGGCTGGCAAGTTATTCATGCACCCTGCGCTTGAATCGCAAGTGACATTAAATTCAATCAACGTATAATATTGAAAGAAAAACAGCAAACCCACAATCACCCACATGAAGATACCCAATAAGATTGGTGAATGAACAGGATTACTTATGCAAACTATCAAACCCCATTTTCTTCAAGGAGTAAAAAGCGGATTGGTTTACGGACTTGGCTTTATCGTAACCGGCGTTCTTACTACTATCTTATTCAATATCGTCGATTTAACCCCTGTAAGCAGAAAATTGGAGGCCAGAATTTTAATTGCAGGGGTACTATTAGCCCTTTTAATTGTGGCAGTTAGTGCCACTGTCGGTAGTGCTATTGGCAGCATATCTCTCCCACTGCCTGCCGATGCTCAAAAAAGCAAGTGGAGTAAAGCGTGGCGGGGTGGCTTAAGCATGGGGCCCATTTTTAGCTTACTCATATTTTTGTCTGGGCTTATGTTTTCATTATTTTCTTTTTACAATCTGACTGAAATTAGTAGCCTAAAATTCTCTTTAACCTTTGCTGTGGTTGGCGCGCTGTTTGGAGGATTGTCCAGTTGGTTGTTAGGCTTGCTGTTGGTTAGGAATCATGGTGTATGGCGAGTCGTTTTGGCTGGTCTGGTTGGCTTTGGCCTGGGCGGCCTTGGCTTGGGAGAAGGGGTTCGCCAATATCTACTGACAGTCAAGCATGCAAATCTAGAATCCGGTAATGGCGTATGGCTCGCAACAGCTTATCTATTCTTTGGTATGGTTGGGGGAGCAGCACTTGGTTTTGTTTTTAGTTACATATCACAACAAAAAACGGCATCCAAGCATAAAGCCAAAGTGTGGCATTGGGTGTTAGCCGGGGTATTTATGGTACTGATGCTTTTGTTGGCACGTCCATATATCAATGCCATCGTCGAACTGTTGAAACCGAGGGATGCGGACTTGGCTTTTGTCCTGGATCCAATTACGATTGGGACCCATTGGTCAGACAACACTATCGAATCTGAAATAACGGCCGTTGCCGGCGAGCCACAGCAACCCGTTATTGCTGCCAACCATGCCGGGCAATTAGCCCAGGTCTGGTTACAGCAGAGCAATGACCAAACGGCCGTTTACTGGCTGCCAGGTCAATGGAATGCAGAAAGTCGTACCGCTAACTGGCAAACACCCCTGCGAGTCTCTACAAATCAAGCGGCGGCAGCAGCCCCGCAAGTGGTCGTAGACAATAACAATATCAGCCATATCGTTTGGGCAGAATCAGCCAATATTCAGTACAGTCAATGTCACGATGGTGCATGTTCAGTGCCCATTGTCCTCTCCGAGACAGCAGCCTGTGCTACAGATATAAACCAACAGGTTGCCCCCACTTTGGCTATTGACGAAAATGACAACCTTATGACAGTCTGGCAAGTGGATAACGGTCAACTCCTTTACCGTACATGGACGGCCGGGCAATCTCCATCCGCTTTAGTAGATTGTGTCCCCACTTCTGCAAGCGAAACGGCCGTTAACCCCCATCTAGCCGCGGGCATGAATGGACAATTTGGGCTGATTTATACGGCTGGCGACACTATTCATGTTATCAATTTTGCAGATGGACGGTGGCACACAGACGAACAAGTCTTTGAAAACGGCCGTTTACCCACTATCTATCTCGATCAACAAGATGAGCGACACCTGGCCTGGTGCAGTGATGCGGGTGTCCATTACCAGACAGATACAGGCTCAGAGATTATATCGGACCTGCCCTGCCGCTCTCGCCCCGCACTGCTGGCTGATAGCAGCGAGGCCCTCCATCTAGTTTGGTATGGGGATAAGGTAGTCGATGTAAACGGCCGTATTGATTCCCAAACAGGCCTTTATGAAAGCATCCTTGACGGCACTATGTGGACAGAGCCAGCCATTATCCAACGCACCGGAATGCCCACCCAACCCTCCGCCACGAGTGTGGATGATACATTGCTCATGACCTGGGAAAACACAAGCAGTGGCCAATTAAACATTGTCAACGCCAATTATATCCCATACACCTGTGATGATTATCCGCTGACTGGTATCAGTCAGATTGCTTACAATACAGCGCGCAATCCGGAATACCGTCCCTCTGACGCCATCATTCCATACTGCCAAAATCAATTTCAGCAGTTGGTTTTCATGCCAAATCCAGACCCGGCCTTTAGCGATCAACCAGCCAATCCCAATGGCGGCTTTGATGAGTTTGCTAAACTGGCCCAAACAGCAGAATATGAAGTCCAATTTTCTACTATGTGGTATGAGGAAGATGAAAACAAAGACAGCCCCGGTTATGTGCTGGCTTCTTCCATTGGCCAACTGTACAAGAATCTGAAAGCCCATCCAGAACTGTATCCGCGTGGCTTAACGGTACGCATCCTGTTAGGAAATCCGCCTGAACTAACGTTAAAAGAATTCAGTGGGCAACTACTGAATGTCGTTGCCGATGTACGCGATGCTGGCGTAGACAAAATGGTTGACCCAGAAATCGGTTGGCGCTTGCAAATAGCAAACTTTGAGGGAGCCATGCCGCACAGCCATACCAAAGTTATGATTGTGGATGGCAAAACTATCCTGGCTGCCGGGTTTAATATGCAATACGAACATTATGCCGTTGACCATCCTTCAGGACTGGGCAAAGGGCGACAAGATTTAGGCATGATGATCACAGGCCCTATTGCCCAAAGTTCACACCGCATGTTTGATGATTTGTGGGAAGGGAGTAATCAGTTAACGTGCAGCAATTTACATCCCACCCATCGCATCTGGCAGGCAACTTGTCGCTACAGCAAAGCCATAGCCGATCATGTGCCCGAAGTACTCAAATATTATTTACCGGGTGGAGACAGTAATGCTTTTTCCATGTACCGTGACAAAGACCACGACGAAGCGGATCGCATCGTCGAGCATAGCCTCGCGGCAGCCCAAAACCAGATAGATGCCATGCATGTCATGTTTGCCATGGATTTGGAATGTGACCTTAATCTGCTGTTTGATTTATGCGATTTTGGCGAAGCGACAGAGTATTTGCGAGGTCTGATACAGGCGGCCGAAAACGGAGCCAATATCCGGCTCATTCTCAAGCCACAGCCAATGGATGGCATTGAAAATGCGATTGCCTATGATATTTTTGTCGAAGAGTTAGAAAAACGAGGCTTGCAGGATCAGGTCGAAATTCGTTTCTTTGAAGATCCGATTCATTACAAAACGACTCTGATTGATAATCAATTTCTGGTCGTGGGCAGTCAAAACTTTCATTACAGTGCTTTTGGGCAAGGAGAAGGTTTAACCGAATATAGTTTAGGGACGAACGATGCTCAAGCAATCGCCGATTATAAACGTTTGTTTGAACATCAATGGAATTCAGCCCATCAAAGGGAATAGGTAAACCACAAAACTACGGCGAATTTTTATCAAAGTTCTTTTTGTGGTTTACTTAATACAGAAATCAACTTATGATTGACTGTCATGTATGATCTGACCACCTTTACCCTCAAAGATATGGCCACTTGCGGTGCGGCATTGCGCCGGTTAGGTGCAGACGCGACTAGCATGGAAACGGTCGCCAATCGCACCGTGCGCTACCTTTACGATCATTTGATTGATGGGGAAGGCAACCCTGCCACGGCGCTGGTACGGTTTTTTATCACCAAACCATACTGTGAACTGAGCGCCGACTTACAGCAGCATGTCAACAAACTTTTGGGCAAGCCGCCAGACGATCCCATGCTTAAGTGCCAGACACTGCTAGCCACCACCGGCGCTAATCCTGAATGGCACAGCCGCCATAACTCCCGCTACTACAAGGTGCATCCGCTTTCCAAAGAGATCGTGGACCAAAATCCGATGTTTGCCCAGGTGTCGGAAATTTTTGGCATTGTGCTCGAACAAGCAACCAACCGAGACCCAGAATTGGTGGTTGATTTGGCGCAAAAAACATACAACATTTTACATGTTTACGATGCCCGCGATAATGAATATGTCCCCGATCAAGCTGATTTTGTTATTCCATATGGCATAAAATCGGTGCTGGTCTTTTTTAGTCTGCTGCCCAGTGGCAATATATTTTCGGTGGTTATTTTTGCAAAGGTAATGATACCCCGCGAACAGATTGATTACTTTCGCCCGCTGACGCTGAATGTGAAGATGGCGATTTTACCGTTTGACAATACGGCCGTTTTTGCGACAGACACCCCACCCCCCAGCACACCCGCGCAAGAAGCAGCCCAATTCAGCTTCCAAGCTGCCAGCCTGAGCCATCTGTTAGCGGTACACGAACAGGTGGTGCAGGAACAGTCTGACCGGATTGCCCTGATGGTTGCGGAAGCGGCCGTGACCGCAGAGCGTAACCGCCTGGCACGTGACCTGCACGATTCGGTGACGCAGGCACTATACAGCCAAACGCTCTACGCTGCTGCCGCCACGCGTCAATTGAATGCCAGCCAAATCGACCGGGCGGCGGCCCATTTGCGCCAACTGCAAGAGACGGCGCAGCAGGCACTGCGCGAAATGCGCTTGCTCATTTTCGAGCTGCGTCCTTCGGCGCTGGAAGGAGAGGGGTTGGTGGCTGCGCTTCAGGCTCGATTGGAAGCCGTGGAAGGGCGGACGGGGGTGGAAACGGCCGTTATTGCCCCCAATCATCTCACGCTCAGCCCCGAAATTGAAACCGGCCTCTATTGGATCGCCCAAGAAGCACTAAACAACGCCCTCAACCACGCCCAGGCGAACAAAATCGAAATCAAGCTGAACCAGGCAAAAAGCCGGGTTGTGCTGCGCATTACAGATAACGGTGTCGGGATGGAACCATCTGCTGCATCCCACAAAGGCACCCTTGGCCTCCGCTCTATGCAAGAGCGTGCCGCCAAGCTGGGCTGGCAGCTTACGATCGACAGCGCATTAGGGCAGGGCACCACCATTCAAGTTGAGGTTCCTCATGAGTGAGTTCATTCGCATTTTTATTGCCGACGACCACGCCATTGTGCGCTCTGGCATAGGGGCGTTGCTGGAGACAATTGACGATTTTACTGTGGTTGGCGAAGCGGCTGATGGCCAACAGGCAGTTGACGACGTGCTTGTGCTACGCCCCGATGTCATCCTGATGGATTTAGAAATGCCCGTGCTCGACGGCATCCAAGCCATTGAACAGATTATGGAGCAATGGCCTGAGGCGCACATTTTGGTGCTAACCAGCTTTGCCACCGACGACCGCGTCTTTCCAGCTGTGAAGGCAGGCGCATTGGGCTATTTGCTCAAAGACTCCGGCCCAGATGCGTTGGTGCTGGCCATCCGGCAGGTACATCGCGGTGAATCATCACTGCACCCCAAAATTGCCCGCAAGCTCATTCAAGAATTAGCCAAGCCCACCAACCAGCCCCCCACGGTCGATCCATTGACCCCGCGCGAAGTGGATGTGCTGCAACTGGTGGCGCAGGGGCTGGGCAACCAGGAAATCGCCGACAAATTGTTCATCAGCGAGCCCACCGTGCGCTCGCATGTCAGCAATATTTTGAGCAAGCTGCACCTTGCCAGCCGCACGCAGGCGGCACTCTACGCCCTGCGTGAAGGGTATGCGTCCTTAAATGATTGAGATGCGTGGGGAGGGGTTATCTATAGGGGGCTGAGAGGAGCTGCAAATAGGTGTCAACAGCAAGGAAAACGCATTAAGCTTCATTTCGTTTATATTGATTGCTTGTAACTATTCAGGTGCTCCGGCCGTGTCTCCTGACCGAGCCGGATAGTGTCGCGGTGAGGACACCGGCCACAGCCAGAAAAGCAGTATAGTTACGCTTGTTTTTCTTACATTGAATGATTTCCTTCAACCCACAACAAAAGATAAGACTATTCCCAATCATAATTGTAAAATTTGGCTCTTCATGATTCCATGGGGTGAACGCCATATGTAGGGAAATGGCGCGCCATTTCCCTACCACAATTTCCATTGACCCCACCAGATACCATAGAGCCTAAATTTGACCTAGTTAGACTACCAGAAGCGATGCAAACAGCGTATGATTATGGTCCACAAAAATTTACGAAGAATCGGGGAGATCATTGAAAACAAATGATGGCTTTACATAACCTTTTGTTAGAAAAACAAACTGGCATGCTTCACTTTGGCGGCGCTCGGATGGCATTGCTAGATATCGAAGCAGGTTTTTGGGGACTGCGACGGCAGTTAGAAGCACTAATTGGAGAGCGCCTCACAAATTCTGTACTGCAACAAGCTGGCGCCAATGGCGGCGCTTCGTTTGCCCAATCCTTTGCCACAGAAACTGGTGTGAAAAATGCTGCCATCTTTTCAACTTGCATCCAAGCGTATCAAGCCGCTGGTTTCGGTCAGTTTGAAATCACCACCTTAGAATGGCCTCTTGGCCGTGTCAAGATTCGGGCAACTGATGCATTTGAAGCGTGGATGTATCAACAAAAAGGCGATGTACCTTATACCTCGATTTGTGCCTATTCGGCAGGGGTATTTGTGGGGTTCGTCAATATCCTTGGCGATCGCCAGGATGTGGTTTGTATTGAACATAGCTGCCAGGCACGGGGAGATGAAGCCTGCGTATTTGAACTTCTCCCGGCAGAGCAAGCCAAGGGGCAAGTCGTTGTTCCGTTTAGGCCTGATCCAGGATTGGGTCGCCAGATCAACTTGTTAGAATCACTTTTTGAGCGTATGCCGATGGGCATCATTGTGCTGGATCGCCAATACTGCATCCAACGTTACAATCCGACCTGGAATGATTTTTCAGCGAAGTATGCGCCCGCTTCTGGCGTGCCCATTGCACCAGGCGTATGTTATTTTGACCATTTGCCTGGCACGGAATCTGTCGTCTTGCCCATGTTTGAGCGCACCTTAGCAGGTGAAATCGTGCGCCAGAATGATGTGCGCTTAGAATCGGGGGGCATTGTCACCTATTGGGATGTGGTGATGACCCCGCTGGTGGCGGATGATGAGATTGAGGGCATTTTGATTGTATCCATTGATGCCACTGAACGGGCGGGGCTGCGCCACAATCTAGAGCAGCGGGTTTCGGCACGCACCCAGGAATTACAAATGTTGTTGGCTGTTGCCGCCACGGCTAACAGCACATTACATTTAGACGATATCCTTAGCAAAACCCTGGAGCTTTTGGTTGATTTGGTGGGGTCATCCCGCGCTGGAGTTAGTTTACTTGACACAGAAACTGGAAAATTGAAGATGCCTATTCTGCGACCTGACCGCGATGTTGATCCGGCAGATATGGCAACAATACTACAAGCGGGGCAAGCGACTATCGATAACGGCGAGATGATATATGTTGCACCGGATGTGACCAAGGGGCTTCTTGAACCTGGGGCGCTGCTGCCCCTGCAAGTTCGAGAGCGGAAGCTAGGCATATTAGCCATCATCGGAGCACAAGGAACCATTTTCACTCCAGATCAACTGTCATTATTCAAATCTATTGCAGACCAACTCAGTGTTGCTATCGAAAATGCCTATCTATTTGAAAAAGCTGAGAATGTGGCGATTGCGGCAGAACGCAACAGGCTGGCGCGTGATTTACATGATGCCGTAACCCAGACGCTTTTTTCTGCCAGTTTGATTGCCGATGTGCTGCCCCGCATTTGGGAGCGTGATAAAGACCAGGGGCAGCAACGATTAGAGGAGCTGCGTGAATTGACGCGGGGTGCATTAGCCGAAATGCGCACCCTGCTGCTCGAATTGCGCCCAGCCACCCTTACTGAGTCGAGCCTGGCTGATTTGCTGCGGCAGCTAACCCAGGCGATTGGCGGCCGTTCCCGTTTGCCTATTGAGTTAATTATTGAAGGAGAACGGCCGTTACCCCCAGAAACCCAGATTGCCCTCTATCGCATCGCCCAGGAAGCACTCAACAACATCACTAAACATGCCAGTGCCAACCAGGTAACCCTAACGTTGTTGTTTTTACCTCAGGCTGTGTGCTTATCAATTCAGGATAACGGTCGGGGGTTCGACCTTTCTGACATATCGCCCAATTCATTGGGACTGGGCATCATGCGGGAACGTGTGGAAAAAATCGGGGCGCAATTAACAATTGACAGCCAAATCGGCGCAGGAACGACCATCCGCGTTCATACGCTCCTTGTCGCGGAGAATGAGGAAGATCATGCAGGAAGCGCTGCAAGCCAGGGCAATTAGCTGCTTAAAAACGTAACGGCCGTACTCATCCACACCGCCACCCGTCCAGCCGCACCACAATACAATTTAACATCGCGCGAGCTGGAAGTTTTGGCCTTGCAAGCAAACCTGGTCACCTGACCAGCTAAAACACTCCCCACTCGACCAATTTAAATCCCCTCAGATGCCTAGTGTGTCTGAGGGGATTTTGTTTTATCCTCAAACTATAAACTAGGCTTATACACGACAACAGTCAGCATTGTTAAGAACCAGAACGATCAACAAAAAGGTACCTAGGCCAAGCTGATTTAGCTGTCTTTTGATAGTGGATACAAAGAGCAACAGCATTGCATTGGATGACATTGTTTACAACGTTGATGTGCAGGAATACATCCGTGCCCAGGAAAAATAAAAATGAACCAAGCAGATACGGCCGTTATTCAAACCAAAGACCTCAGCAAACATTACAATGAGGTAGCCGTGCTCAACGGGCTAAATTTAAACGTACCCAAAAACTCCATCTTTGGCTTTTTAGGGCCAAATGGCGCAGGCAAAACCACCACCATGAAACTGCTTCTGGGACTGATTAAACCCAGCAGCGGTCAGGGATCTGTTTTCGGGCATGATATTGTCAGCGACAGCCTGGCCATCCGGTCGCGGATTGGTTATCTGCCCCAGCAGCCCCTCTTTTACCCGACCATGACGGCGCGCGAAACAGTCACCTTTGCCGCTCGCTTCTTCTACAAAGGGCCTCAAGCCCAAATCGACGCGCGCGTCACTGAAATGCTGGAACTGGTCGGGTTAAGCGCAAAGGCAGACCGGCCAGTAAAGGGTTTCTCCGGTGGAGAACGGCAGCGGCTTGGTCTGGCGCAGGCACAAGTCAACTACCCGGATTTACTGATCTTGGACGAACCAGCCGCCGCCTTAGACCCCATCGGGCGGCATGACGTACTGCTCATCATGGAGAAACTGCGCAAATATGCCACCGTGTTTTATTCCACCCACATTCTGGACGACGTGCAGCAAGTGAGCGATACGGTTGCCATTTTGAATGCGGGTAAACTGATATCGCAAGGCCCCATCGAGCAACTGCTCAACGGCGAAGGTCAAACAATTTATACCGTCACGTTGTATGGCGATTTGGCAGCTGCCCGCCAGCGTATCGCGCAGGAACCGTGGGTTGAACAGATTACGCCGCAAGGACGCAACGGTCACACGACTTGGCAGGTAGCGGTTTCAGATGAAGCATTGGCAGAAGCGAAGTTATTACGTCTTCTGCTGGCTGATGAGCAAACGACAGTGACCGCCTTTGGTCGCAAAAAAGTGGAATTAGAAGAGGCGTTTATGACGCTGGTACAAGGAGACAATCATGAGCAGTAATAGTGCCTTTCAACTGGTAGCTGGAAACGGCCGTTTTCGCGGCTTTGACAACTTGTTACAGCGTGAAAACCAGAAATGGTGGCCGCTGCGCCGCGCGCTGACACGCGCTGCCATTTGGATCATCTTGCTGAATGGACTTTTGGCCGCAGCACTCTTTGTTTTCCCCACCATGACCGACCCGGAAGGCAACCTGCTGTTCCCCGATGATCCGTTGCAAACAGGCAGCGCCATGTTTGTAGGCTTGGCTGCCGTGGGCTTGTCTATTGGCATTATTGTGACGCTGCAAGATGCCATTATCGAAGAAAAACAGATGGGCACGGCCGCCTGGATATTGTCCAAGCCAGTCTCGCGCCAAGCCTTTTTATCCGCCAAACTCGTGTCGAGTGTGGTGGGGATGATTTGCCTGATGATTATCCCTTCGGCACTGGTGGCATATGGTCTGTTTTGGCTGTATGAACCAGGTGCTTACACCTGGACCAATTTTGTCGGCATGCTAGCCGTTGTGACGCTGCACACCCTCTTTTATTTGACACTGACCCTGATGATGGGAACCCTGACCAACCGTCGTGGTGTTTTGTTGGCAGTGACATTGGGATCGCTGTTGGGCGGGGGCATGGTGCCGATTCAGGCGCTGGTGCAAATTTCGCCCTGGCAGTTGCAACAAGTGGGCATGATGGTATTAGAAGGTGTCCCACTGGACAGGTTGGCGCTCACGATGATAGGGGCAACGGCCGTTTGGTGTCTTGTCTTTCTGCTGGTAGCGGCATGGCAATTTGAACGCACGGAGTTTTGAAATGAAATTTAACGATGCTTTTAATGAAGTCAGCGCCAGTTCGGCTGGTGGCACCCCATTCCTGATGGCCTATGGCCTCACTTTCCTCGTCAGTGGCCTGCTTTCGTTTGTGCTGCCAGAGAAAACGGCCGCTCTCATCGTGCTGTTTCAGGGAGCAGTGGCGCTGCCACTCGCTTTTTGGCTGGAACGAAAGATGCGCTGGGGGCGCATGGCGGCAGATAATCCGTTGCGAGCGCTGTCTGTGCAACTGGCGGTATCGCAAGCATTGGCATTGCCCGCCTTGATTGTGGCCTTTGACTTGAACCCCCGCGCCATCCCCGTCATGATGGCCGGACTAGGGGGCGTGCATTTTCTGCCCTATGCCTGGCTGCATCGCACAAAGGTGTACACCGTGCTGGCCGTGGCGGTCTCTCTAGGTGCTTTTGGGTTGCTGTTGCTTTTTGGGCCGCTTTCCTTTCACATCATTCTGTTTTATGTAGGTGTGGTTTATGGGGTGGCAGCGCCATTTGTTTATCGCCATGCGGCGCAATTGATAAAAACGGAAGTACAAACGGCCGTTTGACAAAGAACGTAAGGGTGTTGAAATGAAGAAAATGAAGATAAAGAAATGGCTTGGAAGAGGTGTTTTGGGGATTTTAGCGCTTGTGTTGATAATAACGGCCGTTTTTGCCTTGCTTAACCAAACGCTGCCCACTAAATCAGTCCAGGTAGCCACTCTAAGCGACACCGAGAAAGCGCGGCTTTCTGAGGCGATCCAGGTGCGGCAGCAGGTGGGAGATGTCGCATGGCCGGGTTGGGGAACGGCCGATATTCCCCTCGTCATCTACAACGAAGCTTACGCCTTTCTGCTCGGCTATCCCGACCCACCGGACGGCTGGATCAATGTCTCAACAAACAAACTGCACGGCAGCGCCTGGGAACAAGTTCCTGACGATCTGTTCAACGGCAAACCATACTACCGCCAGCCGCTGCCGCCCGACGGTGAAACGCCACAGGCGTTTACTGTGCGTGTGGGCGAACAGTGGGCAGCTAGTATGCAGACCCAAGAATGGATGGAAATTAGCCTGAGTAATCAGTTTCGGGCTGATTTACCCGCTTTTTTGAAGCCGATATTTCCTTACCAAATTGCCAACAGCCTGTTTTTGCGCGGCAGCGATGGGTACATCTCGTTGCTGTCTCACGAATCGTTTCATGCGTATCAAGGCACGATGGCCCCAGCCAGATTGGCAGCGGCGGAAACGGCCGTTTTCCAATCTGAATCCCACTATCCGTGGGAAGATGTTGCTTTTCAGGATGCCTGGCAAGCCGAGCTTGATTTGTTGGCAACGGCCGTTCAGGCTGAAACAGAGGCCGAAACAGCCGATTTGGCCCGGCAGTTCCTGGCACAACGGGAACAACGGCGACAGACGGCTGGCATCAGCAGCAATCTAATCGCTTACGAACAACAGCGCGAATGGCTGGAAGGGCTGGCACGTTATGTCGAGCTAGAAATATGGCGGCAAGCGTCGCTGGCAGACGACTATCAGCCCATCGTCGCGCTGCAAGATGACCCTGATTTTAATGGCTACGCAACCTTTAACAAACGGTGGACACAGGAAGTCGATCAGATTGGGCGCATGGCAGATGATCGCGGAGACGGCCGTTTTTACTACAGTGGCATGGTGCAAGCGGTGCTGCTAGATCGGTTATTGCCCGGCTGGAAGGCGCACGTATTGGCTAATGGCGTGTTTTTGGAAGATTTGCTGGAAACGGCCGTTGGCGAAGGGTAGACTTGATGAGCGCATCCCACAGCTCATGGCACAGTACGATGTTCCGGGGGTGAGTATGGCACATATCCGCAACGGCAAACTGGTTTGGTCTAATGCCTATGGCTATGCGGATATTCAGACCGGTCAGCAACTCTATACACCGCAAGTGGATATTCCCGGCTTATCCGGTGCTGTTGCCGATTCGTATGGGCTGGGTCATTTTATAGAGAAGCTGCCAAACGGCCGTCAAGCCGTTTGGCATGGCGGTCAGGGACATGGTTGGATGACCCATTTTCACCTTATACCCGCATCAGGTGACGGCATTGTGATTCTGACGAACAGCCAGCGCAGTTGGCCCCTCATTGCTCAGGTACTGCGTGACTGGTCAACGTGGAGCGGCATAGGCCCCGTAAAGTTTAGCCGAATCACCTATGCGGTAACGGGCTTGCAGATAGTTGTCGGCCTGATTATGCTCGCTTCATTGTGGCAATTTTATCGCTTAGCTGCGGGTTTACTTAGCGGGTCACGCCGCTTCGCCCCGCTGTCCATCGCTCACCGACGGGCGCGGCTGATATTGGCGGTATTGGGCGTCGGGATAATGGCCGCTTTAACATGGCGTGTTAGGCAACCTTATCTGATGGTGTCATCGCTATTTCCCACCATTGCGAGCCGGGCGGGCCTATCCCTTTTGGGTTTGGCGATCGTCCTGCTGCTATTGGCACTATTTCCTGTTTATAAAGAATCAAAAATACGAACACCGCTACATTCAAGCCCGTAATTAGCCAGTGCTAGCTGGCTGGCTATCTGCTGTTTATCGACATGATGGCCGTTGGCTATTTTTACAATGTCACTTTTGTGCAGCAAGGGCTTTTTCAGCAACCGCCGCCACTTTATAAAGCTGCGGTGCTTGTGAAAAACATCCATTTGCTCAATGTAGCTTTTTACGGGATACCTAACTCTTTTAGCAAGTATCAAAAGCAAATCAGAATCAATAAAAAAGAGGATGGTCATGTTGTTAGAAATTAAAAACGTAAGCAAGCAGTATAAAAAAGACGTGTGGGGACTGCGCGATTTTAGTCTCAACGTGAGGCCGGGTGTGCTTGGTCTATTAGGGCCTAATGGCGCTGGCAAATCGACATTGATGGGTATTCTGGCCACGATTACCAAATCCACAGCCGGTACGGTGAGTTGGAACGGCACCAACATTACCGATAAGCCAAATGAACTACGGGCCGCTCTGGGGTATCTGCCGCAGGATTTCGGCGTGTATCCAAACTTAACGGCCGTTGAATTCCTATCATACATCGCAGCCTTGAAAGGGTTGTCAGGCAACACAGCGCGGCAGCGTATCGGTGAACTCATTGAATTGGTGAATTTAACCGAGGCACAAGACCGTCCGTTAGGTGGCTTTTCTGGTGGGATGCGGCAGCGGGTAGGAATCGCTCAGGCGCTGCTCAACGACCCGCAACTGCTTATCGTCGATGAACCGACAGCCGGGTTGGACCCCCAGGAACGGGTACATTTTCGCAATTTGCTGGCGGATATGGCCGGGGAACGAATTGTTATACTCTCCACCCATATCGTTTCTGACGTGGAAGCGGTAGCGACGGATATTGCTTTGATTAGTAACGGCCGTCTCATCTACCATGCCTCGCCCGAAGCGCTGCTGGCCGCAGCCATAGGCAAAGTGTGGCGTTGGGTCGTGCCCAGCCGGGAACTGCCACAGGTCAAGACCAATTATGTCGTCAGCAGCACCATGCGCCGTCCAGATGGCGTCCATTTGCGGCTGGTGGCCGACGAACAACCCAGTCCGGAAGCGTCGCCCGATGAGCCATCGTTGGAAGATGCCTATCTTTATTTCATCACCCAGAACGACATGGCGATGACCGCATGAATCTTAAAACAACCTTGTCGGCACTTACCCATCTGATACGCGCCGATTTCCTGGAGCGAACGCGGCGTTACAGCTTCCTGGTGACGCTGGGTGTCATGGTCTGGGTCGGATATATGGCTGTGCCCGCCATTGATTCCGGCATCCTCACCGTCAATCTCAACAACCTGCGAGGCGTCTACAACTCGGCCTGGGTAGGCAGCATGATCGCCCTGTTGAGCACGATGCTGCTGTCACTGCCCGGCTTCTACCTGGTGAAAAATGCTATCAGCCGCGACCGGCACACTCGCGTAGGCCAGATCATTGCCACTACGCCATTGTCCCGACCCCTGTACACGCTGGGCAAAGCGATGAGCAACTTCCTCTTTTTGGCCATTATCATCGCCAGCGTGATAGTGGCGGCAGCAGGAACCCAACTTTTACGCGGTGAGGTGATGCGGATCGATCTATGGCAGCTCCTGGCACCGTTCTTGTTTATAACGCTACCAACCTTGGCTTTGGTAGCGGCCGTAGCGGTGTTATTTGAGACGATTTATTTTTTAAAGGGTGGCTTTGGCAATCTCGTTTATTTTGTGCTGTATCTAATAGCCATCGTGGTTTCGATGAGCAGCGTGACTTTTAATCAACAGGGTGTGATTGAGGAGCCGATTAACGATCTGTTTGGCGCTTCGTTAATCGGAGCCAGCATGTTGCAAACAGCCCACGCGGCCTTGCCGGCACACCAACTTGATTTTGGCATCGGCTACACTGTCGTGGACGGGACGGTTGATACCTTTCTCTGGCCGGGTGTCACATGGACGGTCGGTATTGCCGCCGGGCGGCTGCTGTGGCTGACGGTGGCCGTGGGTATTACCTTGCTGGCGGCCGTGTTTTTCCACCGTTTCGATCCAGCACGAGAACGGCCGTTAGGTCGAACAGATTGGCGGCAGCGTTTAGCTGCTTGGTGGGCACGAGTGTGGTCACCATTCCAGCTGCCGCAACTCCATTTGGGAAGCCGACTGCCGTCTGTGACGTGGTCGCTGCCGCCGTTGCTGTGGTGCCCGTGGGCAGGGATGCGCATGATGTTTCGGGGGCAGCGCTGGTGGTGGTATGTCGGTGGGCTGGGTCTGATCGTGGCTGGTGTGGCGGCTTCGCCAGCGGAATCGCGGCAGGTGGTTCTGCCTCTGACGTGGCTGTGGCCGGTGTTGATTTGGTCCGGTTTGGGTGTGCGTGAGCAGGCGTATCGAACTGAGCCGGTCGTGTTTGCTACGCCTTATCCGCTGCGGCGACAGTTTACGGCCGTTTGGCTGGCGGGCGTTTGGCTGACGATTATCACTGGCAGCGGTGTAGCGATAACGCTTCTTTCAGCCGGTGATTGGACTAGCCTTTTGGGCTGGCTGGCCGGGGTGCTCTTTATCCCTACACTCGCAGTCACCACTGGCGTGTGGAGCGGTGGCCGCAAGCTGTTTGAGGCGTTGTATGTGGCCTGGTGGTATATCGGTCCGCTAAGTGGGCTGGCAAAACTGGACTTTATGGGCGCTCAAGACGCAGCGCTGGCAGCGGGAATGCCGTTCGTTTATTTGGCAGGAACGGCCGTTCTGCTGACGCTGGCTTATCTCGGGCGGGCGCGACAGATACGCACGTAATAGAAAACATGAGAATGGAACGCATGAGCGCTGGCTATCCAAAATGCCCAACTGCGGGACAATGCCGCACAGATGCAGTGGCTTGGTTTGAGTGAAACGGTACGGCCGTGACTTCGATCCCACTGATGTGGGTATTCATTCTCTGGGTCTGGGCATTATGCGTGAACGGGCCGCCAAAATCAACGCTGATTTACACGTCGAGAGTGTCATCGGGCAGGGAACAAAAATCGGTGGGCGCGTTTGCCAGCGAAAAAGTCGCTTGCATAACCTGGCCAGTAGGCTAGGTGAAATCCTGGCCATATGACCAGTCATAGGACCCTCCATTTGTCGGATACGGCTGGGGGGTCTTTTTTGTATCCTGACTGTATCAACATTCCTATGACTCCAACAGACTTAGAGCTTGCCCGTTATTAACTTTTGAGTTTTATGAATGGGCAAGCCTTGCGGATGCGTTCTCTTATCCATTTTTATTTGTGAACGCATCCTTAGCAGTAAGTTCCAAGACATGTTCCTGGGAATTACTCTATAGACTCTGACGCGATGGCTTATCTTTTGCACAGCTGACCAGGTCAAATGTTAAACGGCCGTTTCGCTAAAAACGTAATACAGAGCCAAAAAGTTCGTGGTCTCATACTGCCCATTTTACGTGGATAGGAATTTGATGGCGGCCGTAGCCATTTGGCAGTTTGATCGGCTGATGTTTTAGAAAAAAATGACGCTTACAAAAAAAAGGAAACATTATGAAACAGTTAATAGTTTTAATCACGATTTTATTTTTATTGACCGGCTGCTTCAGCACGATACAGGTGGGTGAGTCGCAAACTGATTCGCAGCAAGTGCAGCTTGGTAATGTCGAACAGGTTAACGTAAACATTCGTATGGGAGCGGGAAAATTGAACACCGCTGGAGGTGCTGAAGAGCTGGTGGATGCTTCATTCACGTATAACGTGGCTGAATGGAAGCCTGAAGTCAAATATGAAGAATCTAGCGGTGTTGGACAATTGGAATTGTCGCAGCCGAATATAGATGAAATGGGTTGGGATAATGATGTGCAATATGAATGGAATTTGCACTTCAATGATGACTTACCCATGAATATGGATGTCCAAATGGGCGCCGGTCAAAGCAATTTTGACTTGCAGACGGTGAATCTGGATGCGTTGCGTATTGAAACCGGTGCAGGGGAATCAACGATTGATTTGCACGGTGGTCAGGTGCATGATTTGGATGTGTCCACAGGTGCTGGAAAAGTAGAGCTAGATTTAGGCGGCGAGTGGGATCATGATCTAAACGGCCGTATTCACGGTGGCGTTGGGGATTTGAAGGTCACCTTACCAGTCGAAGCCAACGTGGAAATCCGCGTTCAGAGTGGTCTAGGCACCGTAAACAGTACGGGTCTGACACGCAGTGGCGACACCTACAGCCACAATGCCGACAGCGAATCTACCATCACGCTGGATATCGAAGGCGGCATTGGCCAAATTACACTTATGGTGGAAGGATAACCGGTTTGCAAACGACCTTAACCTGACACAGAAATCTTTTCACGATGAGGCAAATTATGCATATTCCACAACGGCATCCTATCGGCACATTTTTTGTCATCACCTTCGTCATTTCTTGGACGATTTGGGGGGCAACGGCCGTATTTGCTCCAGAAAGTGGATTATTGCCTGTTTTGGGGCGGTTTGGGCCAACGATAGCGGCTTTGGGATTAACGGCCGTTCTCGAAGGCAAGTCTGGATTACTGGCGATTTGGCGACGGTTATTGATCTGGCGTGTGGGGCCAGGCTGGTATCTATTTGCGCTGGGAGGAACGGCCGTTTTTGTTCTCGCCGCACTTGGTTTGTATCGCTTGGGCGGCGGCGACGCTAAGCTTGTTTTTAACGACCCGGCGCAATGGTATTTAATCATTCCCATCTTTTTCTACGTACTGTTTTTCAGCGTGTTGGGCGAAGAAATCGGCTGGCGCGGCTATGCTCTGCCGCGGCTGCAAGTCCGCTATGGAGCGCTGCTTGCCAGCCTGATTATTGGCGTCATTTGGGGAGCGTGGCATTTGCCGCTGTTTTGGATGCCCGGCAACTTCCACCAAACCATACCATTGAGCCTATTCCTGCTGCAAAGTGTGGCACTGGCTATCATCTACACCTGGCTCTATAACAACACAAAAGGCAGCTTGCTTATCGCTAATCTGTTTCACACCGCCAGCAATGTCACGCTGGGTGTATTGCCTATTTTGCCAATGGATACCGGTGGCGATTTAGTCCCTCTCTGGTTGACTGTTGGCCTCCTGTGGATCTTTACAATTGTAGTAACCGTATCTACCCGCATCTCGGC
>CAYGMR010000028.1:0-362 GCA_964350725.1 uncultured Ardenticatenaceae bacterium
AGTACTTACTGGCATAGTAATTGCTGTCATAATTGGTCTAGCTGTTTCCCTCTTGGGGTCGGTGATTGCGATTAACTTGTTTATCGATGTGTATTCTGCAAAAGAGGAAATCAATGTCATAATACAGTTAGTGATAAGCGGGGTCTTATCTGCAATTGTTGCTGGTGGCTGGTATGGGTGGAGCATGACGAAGTGGTTGCTACGAAACTATCCTAAAAATGTGTAATGGTTGGATAATGCTACGCAAATCTCTCAGAGAATTAAACATATCTTTCTGCTATAAATAGTCTTAGCCGTCATTACTGAATTTAATAGGCTGGTGGAAATGTGGATAACTTTACGTTCCTCTACAAGTTACCCAC
>CAYGMR010000028.1:372-6380 GCA_964350725.1 uncultured Ardenticatenaceae bacterium
ACAGCCACTACGACGACGGTGACAGTCCAACGCCCGCTAGTTGTGGGGGTGTTGGTGGTACCTTAACAATTTGGTTTGTCGGATTCAGTGCATTTGTGGACCGCTTTGTTAGCGCTTCAATCTGGCGGCGCAGTTCCCCTAATAACAGCTGCTGACCCGCGTTGAGCGGCTCGTTTTGCAGCGCATTCAACACATTGTGTAACTGCTGCATGTTGTCTTTAGCGTCTTATCTATCTTAACCGCTAAGCGAAACAAACCAGCTACCCAACGGCCGTTGCCCCCAAAATAGCTGTCAATTGCGCCGCCAAATCAGCAGCATACGGCCGTTGCAGAATACCCACATGGGTGCCATCGACATAACGGATGTCCACACCACCGCGTGCCAGGCCACCCCACCCTCTTTGCGGATCAATCTCGCCAAATAATGTGTAACCAATGTTAAGCGCACGCGCACGAAAGAGGGTGATACGGCCGTTGTAGGCACGTGGCACATAGTTTTCTAGGGCATTGATGTTGATCGTCCTGAGTTTGTGTTGGATAGGTGGGCGCGTCGCATTGAAGTCCGCATGGTTATCCAACGCAACGGCGGCATCAGATGTACCATTGGTATAGGGCGCGGCACCAATACCGATTCGATGCAAATTCGACTTCACTCTCTCGCGAAAACGCCAGCCGCCAAACTCCTTATACCCATTTGCCCAATAAGGAAAACTTTGGCGAATAATTTGAATGCGATCTGGATGATAAAGCGGTAGTTTGTTGTGATATTCACGCGGGGCTGAACCCTCGATAAGCGCTAAAAGCGCCACCGTTTCACCCGCTTGCTCCAATTGGCGTGCCATTTCATAGGCGACGATGGCCCCAAAACAGAAGCCGCCCAGATGATAAGGGCCAGTTGGCTGCACATCCCGCATCGCGGAGATATAGCGTGCGGCCATCGTTTCGATTTCTTGATCGGGCTCATTAGCGGGCTGCATGCCAAACGCCTGGAAACCATAAAGTGGTTGGTCTAGCGGCATAAGTGGTGCAATGTTGGTAAACGATAACACATCACCAAAGATACCATGTGCAAAAAAGAATGGGGGACGTGTCCCATTTAGATTGATGGGCACCAACACCGGATCAATGGGACGCACGTCATCTTGCTCAATGGCTGCTGCTAATTCGGCAATGGTAGGCGCCTGAAACAGCAGATTCAAGGGCAAGCGTACGCCCAAACGTTCCTCAACCAGGGCAAAGTGCTGTGCCACAGCGATGGAGTTACCACCGGCATCAAAAAAATTGTCATGAATGCCGATGTCGAGTTGACGCAACAGTTCAGCCCAAATGCGCAAGAGTGCAATTTCTGTGCCAGTACGTGGTTGGATATACGGCCGTTGCGCCCCATCTTTGCCCTGGGCACCCTCTTTCTGTTCATGCCGCACATCACTTTGCACGACCGCAAACTGCCCGGCTTCGGCACATAAATCATTCAATGCTTTTGCCTGGGGCATAGCAACCAACACGTTGCGCAAAGCAGCCAACACGTAATTGATCAACGCATGGGGGACCCGCTGGCGATCATAGGTAAATTTCAACTGCAAGCTGTCGGGCTGTGGCACAACTTCCAAATTGATCGCATAACCCGCTTCTAAACGGCCGCGTTCAAACTGCAACTCCAAACCAATGGGTTGTGTGATTTCCACAGGCGACTGCATCACCAGCAGCGTATCAAATAAGGTGCTTAAGGTATGGTTACCAGTCCAGGACTGAATTTGTGTCGGGGAAACATATTCATACGGTTGCAAATCAAAACGTTGTTCTTGGATCGCTTGCAACCAGGCCAATAAGTCATCCGATCCGTCTAGCTGTATGCGCAGTGGTATATTATTGATGAAGCTGCCCAGCATATGATCAACCTCTGGTAACGCAGCTGGCCGACCGGAAACCGTCTGCCCAAATAAAACATCAGGGCTGTTTGTAGCGGCGCTCATCACAATGGCCCAAGCGGCTGGTAACAATGTGCCGATTGTGAGATTGTTGTCGAGGGCAAAACGGCTCAATCGCGTGCTTTCAGCAGCGGTCAGTTTATCTGCAAGGGTAGCTAAATCTGGGGAAGCGTTAGTGGGGGCGGAGATTAGGGGCAACGGCCGTATGTCCAAATCTCCCAATTGTTCACGCCAGAACCTGCGTGCCGCCGCTTTATCTTGCCCATCAAGCCAGCCAACATAATCGCGAAAACGTGGGGCAGGCTGCAAAATCGGTAAGCTATTAGCTATATAGGCGGCATAAGCTATGGCCATCTCGTCCAATACCAAGCCGATACACCAACGGTCGAGAATCAAATGGTGACTGCTCCATACCATCCAATAACAGTCATCGGTTTGACGGATCAAGATGATGCGCATGAGCGGTGGACGCAGTAGATCAAAGCCGATTTGACGATCTTCGGCCAAAACAGCAGCTAGTTTTTGCTCTTGTTCGTCGGTCGAGAATGCGCGCCAATCATGTTCAATCCAGGGCAAAGCAACCTGTTCACGCACAACTTGCACCGGGTCTTTTGATTTTTGCCACACAAACAGCGTACGCAGCACTGGATGGCGGTCGACCACATGCTGCCAGGCGCGTTGGAATGCAGCCGCGTTTAGATCACCAGACAGCCGGTAGACAATCTGATTGAATAACACATCATGATCTGCAGCGTCCGTCATGGTGTGTAACATCATCAACTGCTGCATCGGCGTTAGTGCGTAAATATCGGCTACGTTTTTCACGTATTAAATGATCTCCAAAAAACAATGTTTCACGGTTTTCACTTTTGAGCCCACTAAAAAACGAACCACCGCATAGATGGAGAAAATTTCTTTTGGCGAGAACTCTGTGTTCTCTGTGTCCTCTGTGATGAAAATAGTGACTTGGGAGGTTTATGGGATTAACATTTCCCAAAATTCCTGACGATACTATTAGTCCATCAAACGAAGTTTGACGGATGGTTGTAAAACGATTTGGCAAATCGTTCCGCTGCGATTTACCAAATCGCGCTACCTACAACCCGACAAAAGAACATTGACGAACTACTATTCTAAAACTGCCAACAAATCTGTAAGGGAGTCGAGTTCGGTTTGTTCAAGTTTGGACAGTGCAAAGTCTGATGGCGTGTGTTGGCTTTTGTCTGCGCCTGTACAATGGTCAATGATGCTGGTCAGTTTGTCGATGAAGGTATGGGCAAGCTGCTCGATGGTTTCTGGGCGATAATAGCGTGTGGGATACTGCCAGGAGCTATGCAAACGGCCGTTTTCCACCCACGCATTCACATCCAATAAATGCGCCCGTTGATTTTCTAACCCATAAAGCGGACCAAGCTCTGCCGGTAACGGCCGTATGACAGCATCAACACAGTCTGACTGTGCTTTTTGACCCAGATAATTAAACAAAATCTGTGGCTGTGGCTGTGCCGCCAACTGCTGCTGTACGGCCGTCGCGCCCAAATAACGCAGCACACCATACCCCAAGCCATTACGCGGAATACGTCGCAGCTGCTCTTTGATGCCACGTAGATTGGCACCGATATCATCACCTGCAACCGTTAATGTGATTGGGAAAAGTGATGTGAACCAGCCCACGGTTTGTGACACATCAAGCTGCGCGTCAATCTCTTCACGGCCATGGCGTTCTAGCATCACATGCAAAGCAGAAGACTTCGTCCAAGCAACGGCCGTTTGCACCAGTGCCGCCAGCAGCAAATCATCTACGCGCGTGTGATAAGTCTGGTTGGCATCCCGCAAAAGCCGATCTGTCAATTCTGCATCCAAACTTCGCGCCACAAATTTAGCCTGACCTTCGCTGTTCTCATCTGCTGCTGGATAATCTGTAGGCAGGGTTGAACCCAGTGGTTGCTGCTTGTTTGCTGTTAGCCAAAAATCAGCTTCCCGAGCAAATTCGTTGGCAGCCAAACGCGAAAGTGTCTCTGCCCATTGCATAAATGCAGTCGGGATTGATGGTAAAACAACGGCTTTACCAGCAACAATTTGTTGATAGGCTGTCGTTAAATCAGCAGTCAATACACTCCAAGAGACAGCATCAACGACCAGATGATGAATACTCAGCAGAAGGCGTGGCTTGCGGGCAGCACCGAGATCAAAGTAGGCAGCAGCCAAAAGCGGCCCAGTCGTTAGATTCAATGTAGCGTGCAGTGCTGTGGCAGCTTTTAACATGGCAACATCTTGTTCGGATGGCGTTAAATCTTCCAGCTGCATTTGTTTGATCGCGATAGGTTCTACTGCTGGGATGATTTCTTGCTGCCACCCCGTGTCTTCTTGGCGAAAGCGTGCCCGCAGCATAGCATGGTGCTCGATCAGATGATTGAGGGCGGCTGTGAGTTGTTGGAGGTCAACGCTTGTACTGAAGGCGTCTGAAGCAGCTGCATCCAATTCAAACCACTGTGCTTGATTCCAATGGTGCGGATTGGCTAACTGTTGCTCAAAAAACCAATATTGAATGGGTGTTAAAGGTACGGTGCCAGTTGCTGTTACTGCGGCCGGTTGAGTTTGTTCAGCTTCAGTGGCAACAGCGGCCAGGCGTGCGATGGTCTGCTCACTAAACATTTGGCGCGGTGTTAGTTTTAAGCCCGCCTGACGCGCTTTGGCAATCACGCGAATACTCATGATCGAGTCGCCGCCGAGTTCAAAAAACTTATCCTCGACGCTCACCTGCGGTAAGCGCAACACATCAATCCAAATACGTGCCAGGGTTTTTTCAGCTTCTGTACGTGGGGCAATAAACGGCCGTTTACGCTCACTATCAAGAGCAGGTTCAGGCAAGTGACGGCGGTCAACTTTGCCATTAGGCGTGCGTGGCAGTTGGGGCAGCCGCACAAAATGTGTCGGCAGCATATATTCCGGCAGTTGTTTGCCCAAATAGGCTTGCAAAGCTGGCATATCAACCCCGCTGCCATTGAGTGCGGAGTCAGCCACGACATAGGCCACCAACTGTTTATCATTGGCAGCACGTTCCCAGACATTAACGGCCGTTTCCGCCACAGCCGGATGACGACGCAGCAGTGCTTCGATCTCACCCAGTTCAATACGATAACCACGTATTTTGACCTGATCATCGACACGTCCCAAAAATTCGATTTGGCCATCGTCTCGCCAGCGAACCAGGTCACCCGTGCGATAAAACAAACCAGCAGCAAATTCATCCAGAGGCAGCTTTACAAAGCGTTTGGCCGTTAACTCAGGACGATTGCGATAGCCCTGGGTGACGCCGGCACCCCCCACATACAGTTCGCCCGGCACACCAACCGGCACAGGCTGTTGGTGGCGGTCGAGGATGAGCAGTTGGCTGTTGGCAATCGGACGGCCGATCGGCACAGGCCCTGTTTCTGGTTCAGGTGGCAAGCGATACACGCTGCACCAGACGGTGGCTTCAGTGGGACCATATTCGTTGTAGAGGGTTGCTTGGGGGCAACCGCCGTCATGTTCGGCACCCAAATCCGGTGGACAAGCTTCCCCCGCCACGATCACAGCCCGCAAACTGGACAAGCTCTCCTTGGGGGCGAATGTGAGCAGGAGTTGATACAGGGATGGCAGTGCCAGGGTATGGGTGACTTTTTCTTGCGCAATGAGCGCACTCAAACGCACAACATCTTTTTCTTCATCTGCTGCGGGCAAAACGAGCGTGCCGCCTTGCAGCAGCGTCCAGAAAATACCCACGAGCGAACTGTCAAAAGCAAAGGACGAAAGCAGTAAAAAGCGATGCAGCCGTTCGGGGTAATAATCGATCCGCGCCAGCGTGGATGCCAACAAATTACGCTGCGAAACCATCACCCCTTTGGGCTTGCCGGTGGAACCTGATGTGTAAATGATGTAGGCCAACTCGTCGAGCGCAGCGGCTGCTTCGGCCGCGCGCAAGACAAGCGTTGGCTCTGTATTTGGTAGTAGATCCAATTCAGAAAAATCAGTGCTCAGGCTGATAACCTTAGCATCTGTCACCCCCAGCTTATTTGCTAAATGGGATTGGGTCACAAT
>CAYGMR010000028.1:6480-22240 GCA_964350725.1 uncultured Ardenticatenaceae bacterium
TTGATCATGGGCAACAACGGCCGTTGCGTCAGGCATGTGTGCGGCATGCTCAGTGACAAATTGGTGCAAACATTGTTGGGGTTCGAGGGCAACGGCCGTATTGTTCCAATCTACCAAAATTTGCTGGCGTTCAGCCGCTGTGAGCATATCGACATCCGCTACCAATTGTTGTGGATCTGCCGCCATCGCCATCAACAAGTTTTGTAAATGTCCTAACAAACGTTCGATGCTGTCTGCTGCAAAACGGTTTGGATTGTAAATCGTCAAGAGCTGTAATGCTTCGCGCGGCAAAACAAGCAGTGCCAACGGATAATTACTTTGTTCGCGATACTGCACGTTAGCGATCTGCAGCGAGTGCCGTTCATCCTCGCCAGCCAACGGATAATTTTCGTAGACGACAATGCTCTCGAACAAAGCTTGTCCAGCAGGCACATCGCTGCACTTTTGTACATCAACAAGCGGGCTGTACTCATATTGGCGCATTTCTAGCTGCTGCGTTTGTAATTGTCGCAGCCATGTTGCCACCGGTTGATTTGCCACAATCTGGGTACGCACAGGCAAGGTGTTGATAAACATGCCCACCATCTGCTCTACACCTGGCAAATCGGCAGGGCGACCTGCGAGCGTAGCGCCAAAAACCACGTCATCTTCACCACTGTAACGGCTTAGCAAAAGTGCCCAAGCACCCTGCACCACTGTGTTAAGCGTCAGACGCTGCTGTTGAGCCATCACCTGTAAAGCGGTGGTGAGTTCGGGGGATAGATTTAACTTAGCTTCGGCATAAGCAACGGGTATATCGTCCACACGCTGATCGATATGCAATGGCGTTGGTGTCTCAAAACCAGCCAATTGCTGCCGCCAGTAGGTCTCGGCCGCTTTTTTATCTTGTTTTTTCAACCAGGCGAGGTAATTGCGGAAAGGGCGTGTAGGAGGTAGAAATGCTTGGGTTGAGCCAGACCGAAGCAGCTGTTGACCCCGCACCAAGCCAGCATAAACAGTAAAAACCTCATTAAAAAGCTGATGCGCCGACCAGCCATCCAACAGAAGATGGTGGAAATTCCAGATGAAATGATAGCGCTTGTCAGCCAGCCGCACTAATACCAGGCGCAATAGAGGTGCTTCTGCCAAATCAAAGCTGGTTTGGCGATATTTCGCTGCCAATCTATCCAATTGCGCGGCGCTGACCGGCGCTTGATTACGCCAATCTTGCATGTCCCATGGAATTGTGACCGTTTGGCGCACAACCTGCAAGGGCGCATCCAAGCCATCCCACAAGAAGGCCGTACGCAGCACAGCATGACGCTCAACGCTGATTTGCCAGGCTGTTTTTAGTTTCTCAGCATCCAACTCGCCAGCAAGGTCACAACGAATTTGCTCAAAATATACTTCGCTATTGGGTGCAGTTAGAGAATGGTATAACATCCCCTGTTGGGTGGGTGTCAGGGGATAGATGTCGGCGACATTTTTCATTTATGCGTTATCCCAGCAAATAAATTCAGGTATGGTTCAATTCTCACAAAATTATTTTTACAATTACTGCGAATTGAAATCCGCAGCTAACCAAAGAAAGTGCTTTGAAACGCACTAAAAGCTTACCCACTAACGTTACGAACCTGTTTTAACAGGTTTCCTTTTTTAGCCGCGTATTTTAATGCACGGCGATAGCTCAACATAAGTTCTGTAAGGGTTTGTAGTAACGACTTTAGTCGTGTTTCACCGCTAAAGCGGTTACTACAAACCATCGTGTTATTTCCGCCAACGGGTACTAGCTAACTCAGCATATCTGCCAATTGATCAAATTGCTCGCTGTCAAGATCAATCAAGTCAAAGTCGGAGAGGGTAGCTTCATTGGAATCGACAGCTAAACAATGATCAATGAGGGCTTTCAATTCGCTGATATAGGTGTTGGCCAGGGTTTGCATGTTGGCAGTGGAAAGCTGTTGTGGTGTGTATGTCCAGGCAATGTGCAACTGATTTTGCTGCACAAACGCGTTGATTTCCAGCGGGTGTGTGCGTTGGTTATTGGGGCTGTAGCTGGCTTGCAACGGCCGTACCAACTTGAATAAATCTGATGGCGGCAATGAACGTTCAAATTGACCTAGATAATTGAATAGGATTTCTGGTTCGGCCGTGTCACCAAGGGGCGAGCTCGGCAGCAAGTATCGCGTCACGCCATAACCAATACCTTTATCCGGCACTTGGCGCAGCTGCTCTTTGACAGTTTTCAGCGCGGCACCACGATCATAGCCAGCATCCAAAGCAAGTTGCACAGGATAATGAGTTGTAAACCACCCCACCGTACGCGACAAATCCACCGCGCCTGCATATTCTTCTTCACGGCCATGCCCTTCCAAAGTAGCCGCGAATTTAGCTTCGCCATATTCTTTGGCAAAGGTCAATGTGGCCGCAGTAAGCAAGGCATCGTTGATATTTGTGTTGTAAGCTGCGGGAACATCTTGCAACAAGGCGTGTGTCTCATCGGTACTCAGTTTTACTGTAAGGGTGTGAGCTTCACGGTTCAATCCAGCCTGGCCAAGCTCAGCAAAAAGGGTGTTTGGAGAACGGCCGTTTTGCCAAATTTCAGGGACTGGCACATCAGCTAATTCGGCCTGCGCTCGTGCTATCAACTTCTCTGCCCACAGCTTATACGAACTGCTCTTAGCCGGTAAGTTTACAGGCTGTCCATTGCGGATTTGGTCGTAGGCACGCTCTAAATCTTCCAGGAGCGGTCGCCAGGAAACACCATCAATCGCCAAGTGGTGCACCGTGATGAAAAGACGGGGCGGTAAACCATCGCCACGTTTGAACAAGGCAACTTGGAGCAACGGCCCCTTTTCCAAGTCTAAACCGGCAGCCAGTCCGTCAGCTTTGATTTGCATCACGCTTTCTTGCCTTTCAAACGGTATTGTTGACAGGTCGTGTTGTGCAATGGGAACGGCACCTTCGGCCGTACCTTTTTCATCCAGAACCTGCTGCCAACCGGCTGGTGATCGCTTAAAACGCAGCCGCAAAGCATCATGTTGGCGTGGCAAATGTTGTACGGCCGCACGAATAGCTTCAATATCCACATCTGCTGGCAAATCTAGCCAGATGGATTGATTCCAATGTTGTGGCTCATTAAAGTTCTGCGCGAAGAACCAATGTTGAATCGGCGTCAAGGGCACGCTGCCAGTTACCAACCCTTGCTCAGATGTAGATACGGCCGTTTCCGTTGTTGGTTCGCTGCTAGCCACGATTGCTAATTCAGCCACCGTCTGGTTTTCAAAAATATGGCGCGGGGTCAGCTTCAGCCCGGCTTGTTTGGCGCGGGCAATAATCTGGATGCTGATTATGGAATCGCCACCCAAATCAAAGAAATTATCATAGATGCCAATATCCGGTAGGCGGAAAATGTCGCTCCAGATATTGATCAACGTTTCCTCAACCGGGTTGGTGGCTGCTGCATATTGACTGTCGAGATCGGGTCGACCTTCATCCGGATCAGGCAAGGCATTGCGATCCACTTTGCCATTGGTCGTTAGGGGAATCACGTCCAACTGCATGAAGGTTGATGGGAGCATATAATCGGGCAGTCGCTGGCCGAGATAAGCACGTAAATCAGACGTCGACAACGGCTGCTTAGCCACAAAGTAAGCCGCCAGCCGCTTTTCGGAGCGCTGCGCTGTTTTTTCGTCTTCGTCATATCCGATTTCATCTAACATGTGGCGCACTTCCTCGACATTGATGTCATCGTCGAGTTCATCCATCGCCATTTCACGGTTTTTATGCCCCAGGCGCGCATCCCAGCTGTAAGGTAAAGCATAATTGTGGTAGCCACGTTCTTTTTTGTGGATATAGATGCCCACGTCATTAATCAAACAATTCGTCGAACGACCCGTATCACTGGGGCGCTGCCAAACAGTCTGATTATTCAAATAATCGTAAACTTCATCGAGACCGACGTCAGTGTAACGATAGAAATCTACAAATTGAATCTGATTAAACACCCGGTCGTTCTCAAAAATCTTGACATCTAACAACTGCGTCGTGGCGTCTTCAATCTGATGGTACGCTTTGCGTGCGTCCATAATCCAATCATCGATCGTAGCCGGGTTGAAGATACGTGCGCGGAAGGTATCGGCGAGGCGCGTTTCAAACAGTTGCCCACGTGCCAACCCGGTGATGATGGTGTCAATGCCCATCTCTTTGGCCAAGTTCATGCTCAGTGTATAGATAACTTTATAACAACCATCACAGACGTTGCTATGACGGCGCAAACTGTCAGCAAAGATAGCATTCATGTGCGGCGTGGTGGCGATATGTACGCCCGCACCCACATGTTCAGCGACACGGCGCACATTTTCTAAGGCTTCCTCGGAGATGTAGCCATTGTCGAGGGAGAAGACAAGCGGGCGCATACCATATTCACGCACGAGTTGATAGAGCATGTAGCTGCTATCTTTTCCGCCGCTAACGAGCACCATGCAGTCATATGACTTGTCGGCATTGTTGGCTTTGACTTCTGCAAATAAGTGGCGTAATTCATCTGGTGTGCGGAAATATTGGGCCACTTGATCGCGATACAAATCATAGGCGTGACAATCGCTGCACAACCCTGCTTCATCAATATCTGCATCAGGGTAATTGGAGGGCAAACCACAGCGTACACAATGCTGCACTTCTTGCTGCACACGTTGGTATTGGATGACGTCGATCACGGCCGTTTCTACCGCAGGATGATCTAACAAAGCGGCTTCAATCTCGCCCAACTCAATACGCGCACCACGAATCTTCACCTGATGGTCGCGACGACCCAGGAAAACCATCTCACCGTGCTCATTCCAGCGTGCAATGTCGCCCGTCCGGTAGATACGTGCACCAGGACGGAAAGGATCATCGCCAAACCGTTCAGCGGTTAAGTCGGGTCGGTTGTGGTAGCCACGCGCAACCCCATCGCTGCTAATCACCATCTCGCCAATCACACCGGGCGGTACAGGGCGGTCATAGGCATCAAGCAAATAAATGCGTGCGTTGGCGGCAGGGGTGCCGATGGGAACAGAAACGGCCGTATCCCGCTCCGGAGCAAACTGATGAAGCATACAGCCTACAACCGCCTCAGTCGGGCCATATTCGTTATAAATCTCAACCCTGCCATTGAAGGCATTGTCCACTTTACGCGCCAGGTCGGTTTTGAAATCTTCACCGCCCACAATTAATTTACGGATGCGTTTATTGTTTGTGGCGGTTTCTAGAACCAAACCCAAATGCGCCGGTGTCAATTTGACAATATCGACATCATCATCACGGAAAACAGCCAAAATCTCCATACCGCGTGTGTGGTCGGCCTCGCTGTAGACGACAATCTTGCCGCCAGATAGCAGCGGCACAAATATCGAGGTGACGGTTAGATCAAAAGATAAAGAAGAATAGAGCGGGAAATCTAAAATTTCGCCTGCTTGATATTGTGCGCGTGCCCACCAGGCATAGTTCACTAAGCCCTGATGGGTCAGCATGGTGCCCTTAGGCATGCCTGTCGAGCCGGACGTATAAATCATATACACAAGATTGTCGGGAGCGGCTTGTGGCTCTAAATTAGCCACAGAATAGCTTGAAAGATCAAGTGTGTTCAAGTTAATGACTGGCGGCGGCTCTTTTTCAATTGACCATTGACCATTCGTCAACACGATCTTGGGGTTGGCATCCGCCAACATATAATCGATGCGTTCTGGCGGATAGGTCGGATCAATCGGTACATAGGCACCGCCCGCTTTTAGCACACCCCAAATCGCAACCAGCGCTTCAATCGAACGTTCCATAATCAGCGCAATGGCCGTTTCTGGGCCGACACCATTTAACTGCAAAAAGTGGGCCAGTTGGTTAGCGCGGCTGTTGAGTTCGGCATAACTGATATGCTGCTTGCCACGTACAACGGCCGTTGCTTGCGGCGTACGCGCCACTTGCGCTTCAAACAGTTGCACAACGGTTTGGTCGCTGGGATAAGGGGTATCAGTCGCATTAAAATCGACCAGTAACTGCTGGCGTTCGTCCGCCGAAATCAGGTCGAAATCGGTGATTGATTGGGTTGGATCGGCGATAAAGGCATCGACAACCCGCAAAAAATGTTCGATCAGCCAACCCGCTTCTGTTTGTGTGAAAACGGCCGTATTCAGATCAAAATCGAGCAAATAGCTGCCCGTGTTGTCGAAGTCAGTGATTTGCAGACGCAAATGATGCCCCATATCGCCATAACCCGAATGCACCCACTGACTTGAAACGGGGAGTCCAGCAAAATCAGTGAAGGTAGCTGTGATAAAGTTCACCAAGACATCATAGGCGCGATTGGTTTCTGCACTGCTCATGCCTGGTTTGGTGTAGAGTAAGCTGTCGAAGGTTTCGGCCGTTACCTTTTCAGCCAGCGAGACAAAGGTCTCATCGGCATCTAACTCCACTTGCAAAAGCCCAATTTCGATGAACAGGCCAATGATTTCTTTCGATTCTTGTGTGGGACGGCCGTGGTAGGGCATTCCCAGGCGCAGGGTTTGCTGCCCATTGATGCGGTGCAATGTGGTTAGCAGTAAAGTCGAGAAAATCGTCGCAAGCGACATATCCAAACTAAATGAAGCAAACTGTGGCAGCTTAGCGATGTTGCGCAATTTTTCTGAGCGCTCAAAGCCTAAATCGCAGGGCACACGCTCGGTGCGCAAAGAGCCAGCGGCAGCAGAACGACCATAAAATTCTGTACCCGCAAATGATCCTTTGCTTTTATTCTGCCAATAAGCAACCGCTTCCGCATAATCCTCTGTCTGACGTATCTCTTGTTCATAAGCTATGTGTTGTGCAAACTGCGGCAGCGTTGGCGCATCTTCCAATTGGTCTTGCACAGCCAAGGCGTAAAACTCTGCCATATGTTTGTAGATGAGCCCATCAGAGAGACCATCCGTGATTAAGTGATGTTTATTGAGATACCAAACAAACCGATCCGGGGCTAATTTGAGCAAGGCTGTGTCAAATAGCTGTTGGTCGATTTGCAAGGGTTGTACTTTATGCTCATCAAGCCAAACTTGAAAAGATGCCGTTGGATCAGGTTCCGCAGAAAAATCAATCAGTTCGACTGGAGTAGGCACATCAGCACGTACTAATTGTTGCGGCTTGTCGTTCACAGTAAGGATCACGGTACGCAAGGCATCACTGCGGTCAACCAAGGCTTGGAACGCACGGCCAAATGCTGCGACATCTACAACACCATCGATAGTAAAGGTGTGGATCATGTTATAAAGTGGCACATCGGGGTTAAGCTGCTGCCCCATCCACATCAAATATTGGCTGCGTGTCAGATTGCGTGGTTGGGGTTCACCGAAAGGTTCTGCAGGCGTGATGTCAATTGTGGCACCATTTAATGCGCCTGCGCAAAAATCAATAACATCAAATTTACCGTGTGTCTGTTTATCAAAATTCTGAGCCGCTGCTTCGGCCTTACGGAGGCCATCTTCATGCGAATACAAATTGCTCGCCAGTTCATCATCAGAACCGTTCGTATAGAGTAAATACGCCGGGTCATGCTGTGCCAGACCGGGAACCACAGGGGCAAAGCTGCCTGGGAATTGATAGACAAAATCCCAGGAGATACGGCGGAATTTGTCGTTAGCAGGTGAACTGGGACCGATAATACATTCTAGTTGGTCAACGGCCGTATCCACCCCTTCCAACTTTTCTAACAACGCACCCTCTGTAATCACATGCCGCATCTTGCTATCCTGGATGATAAAACCGAGACGCTCCAAGGGTGATGTGGGGTCCAACGGCACAAAGGTAGCACCAGCTTTCATGATGCCAAACATGGCGATGACAGCTTCCAAGCCTTGCGGTAAATAAATGGCAACGCGATCTCTCTGACGCACGCCCTGACTAATCAGGATATGCGCCAGCGAATTGGATTTAGCCATCAACTCACTGTAGGTTATCGTTTGGTCGTAATAACGAAAAGCCAGTTTGTCAGGAAAACGGTCAACTGCCTGATCGATGATTTGTGTTAATAAAAAATTGTTCGAATGGCTCATATTTGTCAATCTTATCCATGAAACAGAGCGAGATTTGTCAACTTTTGTTACTTGATATTACATCTGTTTCCAGAGAGAAGTTGACAAATCTGCTTTTCGAAAATCCGCCTAATCCACGTTTTTCCGCGTACTATTAACATGTTTTCTAACGCGAGTCACACCCTTCAGCTGCTGACAATGCATTCGCGAAAAAACATTCATAAACGGCCGTTGCCGTAAATTCATGGCCTGTGGGCGTGAAATGGCCGCGTCCATTATTAAAATAAAGGGACTGCACATCAGCGGGGGTCGTGTCGGTAGCCTGCATATAACTGCCTAATCCTAAAAACGGAATGTCGTTTTCAGCAGCGAATTCGCGCAGTTCTTGTTCTGGCAGCAGCAAATCAGACGCACCAAATTGTGTATTCCACGTATCCTGTGCCAAAAATTCCTCGGAGAAGACGGGGATCGTAACCAAGCGTGTTTCAACATCTGCATCAGCTAGAAAATCGAACCCGATTTTGAGCAAACCCGTCGCAATTGTCATGGCTTCATCATTACTTTCGGTATTGAAGACAAATCCATTGGGCAGCTTGATATCGGTATCAGGGGTGGAAACGGCCGTTTCAGCATTCACAGCGGGGGTATTTAATAAGGTTTTAGCCAGCCGTAGGGTCAAATAATGACTGCTGAGATAGCGTGTCACTTGGAAACCCTCATAATTGTAGGTCACATTATGCTGGGTCAAATGATGATCCAACCAATCATCAGGATGAATCACAACATCACCATTCTCATCCTCAACGAAATACAAAAATTCGCTATCATCCGCCGATTGATCAACCTGGAAATCATTGCCCATATCAAAAAAGACAACGACCTCATCAGGTTCAAAAACCTCAACGGCCGTTTGCATCATGAATGGATCCAGATAAAGACCAGGTCCATAATCAGGATTACCAAGTGCCAAAACCTCAATGGTCTCATCACTATCTGCGTTGAGATACTGTTCCAGCGCAACACCAAGATTTTCTTCCGCGTCAACCTGCATTGCCTGTATAAAGCTATCACCAAAAATCAAAACACGGCGTGATTCCGGCAAGAGCTGAAAGCGTGGATAATGCCAGCCATAATTGTTAACGCTCGCATTCTCGAAGCCTTCGGTTGTGTGGTAAACGCGGCTGTAGGGTGCAAATGGATCGGTTAGTTGACTGATATTGGGTAACACACCGAATAATGCCAATCCCTGCATCAGTAACTCAACACCTAACAAGGCAGCAATGGGATAAACAATGAACTTGCGCCAGAGCTGCGGCAGCGAATCATCTCCCCACCGGTAAAACAGGATGACACCACCTGTGAGCAGCATAATCCCAAGCACGGTTACCTGCAAGGCGGGCAGACTCAGCCATTGTTTACGCGTATACATGGTAAAGATCACCAACCCATATACAAGCAAAATGCCGAACCCGATGATAGGGTATCTCTGAATGAAATCGAGTACTTTTTTCAACAGACGATCATCATTTGGTTTAAGCAGTAGTGACGCCCAGGCAAGAATACCAATGAAGTAGGCAACCAGCATACCAAAGTAAGGAATAGAATAACGCCCAAAAATGACTTTGTTATAGCTGGTGAAGTCAATTAAATTTACAAACCCGATTATGAGCAGCAGTAATATCACCACTACAAATAACAAATAACCCGGTTTTTCAATCCGATCTTCGAATGATTTAGATTTTTCTGTCATGTTTTATCTAATGTATTGAGAATATGGCACCTAAAATGGTGCGGGTACGATGGAAATGAGGCAGTAACCATTAAGTTACGCCTTTGTAGTTACCTCAAAAAAAACAGTCTTTACAAATTTACCATCAGGAAAACGCCCATAATGACCAGGAAAACACCCCCCAGGCGCATCAATTGAGGTCCGTGCTTGAGGCGGCTGGCAAGAATTCCAATGAGCGCACCAATCACATGTAAACCTGCGGTAGCAATTAAAAAGCCTGCGATGTAGGCAATCATCAATCCAACTGTGCTTGTCAGCTCAGGGAGTTCAGTACCATGTGCATGACCATGGAAAAAAGCAAATATCGCTACGATGAAGATGCCAGCCCATTCAGGGATTCTATCTCCAGCAATAATCGCAATGCCTAAAATCACAACAGAACCAGTAATGCCATATTCAACCAGTGGCGCTGGTACGCCGAAAATCCCCAAAATACTGCCAACAGCCATCGTGCCCACAAACGCAGCCGGTACTGTCCAAATCGCGCGGCCACCGATTTCGGCACTCAATAAACCGACAGCCAACATGGCTAATAAATGATCAAGGCCAAGCAGTGGATGCAAGAATCCTGAAATGATCCCGCCACCACCATACGCATGCAAAAATATAAAAGGCAAGCTTAAAAGTTCCATACAAAATCTCCTACTATAAAAGATTGGGCTATTTCAATTTGCACACTTCTGATTGGGGGACGCCATCCCTAAAAGTCTAGCTTTAGACCTTTCTTTAAGTTAGAAAGTTATTCTTACGATGTCACTTAACATGCGGTGAACGGGAAGGGAATTACAACGAAGGCAGGAACAAATACGAAAAAACGGGATGCCTGTGAATCACATGCATCCCGTTTGGTTAATCAATCAGTTTGTAGTAACCGCTTTAGCGGTCGCACCTGCTCAAGCGATTACTATCATCTTGAATCGTTGCTAATAGCGCAAAATGGCACCAATACGGCCGACTCCTTCTAAATCGAGGTTATCACTGACGACTTCGACGTTGCCACCCTGGTTCATGGTAAGCGCAACGGCCGTATCGATGACATCGGCCGTTTCTTCCAATTCACTGTCGCTCATAGGACTCAAGGCTAAATTGGCGACAACAAAACCAAGGTCCTCACGTACATAGCCAGGCATACGCAAGCCATCGCTGATGATCAAGGTTTGCACGCGTTTGTCTGTAATCGCTTGTAATGTGTCATCCAAGCCCACAACGGCATTGCCGCCTTTCGCATGGGCGGTGATCATTTGTTTAACCAATTTGTTTTCACGTTCTAAATTGGCTGCGCGCAGCATTTCCAATGTTTGCGCACGTACTTCATGTTCGCCCGCATTCATATCAATTGCAAATGTGCCCGCTACACAGCTTTGTAATTTCTTGGGCAGCATTTCACGGAATTGGGCCACATTTTCGGCCGTACCACCTAAAAACAAACGGCGGATCGGTTTTTTGGCAAAAAATTGATTTGTGGCTTCGGCTGCTGCACGCATATTACGCTGTACAACTTCGTCTTCATGCCGGCTGCCCCCATCAACACCACGCGCACCACCACGTGTGCCAACAGAAGAAGAGCCACCGCCCTTCTTGATTTTACGCACCTCTTCACCCATCACCCCTTCAGTATATAATAATTCGCCGAGGTGATATTCAAAGAAGCGTGCGCCTACCTGGTCGATCAATACAACACCGTAATAGGCATAATGATCCAACAAATGGGCCAAAGGTTTCACATATGGCTTAGAACCAACCCGCAGTCGATTACGGAAAGCAACGGCCGTCGGAAAAGCTTGGAAATAATCGTTTTTTGCAGCAGAAAACATTGCGAGGCCAGGGGTTGTCCAGTCGTAGCTCAAATCAAGAAACGTCTCGATTTTGTTTGCATCAATCGTATATTTTCCGTTAAGCTCCTTCAGCATCCCCCGCACTTGTAACTTAATGGTTTCAGGAGACTGTTGGGAGCAATCTGTATCCAAGTAAACACTTATCACACCGGAGCCATTAGCGTCCACAGACAACAGTTCTTGCAAATGATCTTGAGTAAACATGTAAACCTCCTGCTTTGCGGATAAAGGCAAAAAGGATTGCCTTTATCCAGGATGAATAATGAATGTAGATTGGATGACGGTTACGGCCGTTCACCCAATGTCAATGGAATAATAATCTCTGCGCCGTCACGGAGAACAGTCAGATCAACCGTCTGTCCCGCGTCGGTTTCAAAAACCAAATAGCTAATCAACTCATCAGTCGTGTTAACTGGCGTGCCATTTATAGCAACAATCAGGTCTCCTCCTGCACTCGTGGAACCAATCAAACCAGCTGCCTCTGCGGGCGAGTCACTTGACACGCCAGTCACATAAGCACCTTCCGTCTGACTAAAGCCAAACTCCTCCTGTAAATCAAGTGTAAGGTTGGCCATACGAATCCCCATATAGGGATAGGTATAAACGCCATCCTCAATCAACTTAGGCACAATGCGTTTAACTGCATTGACCGGAATCGAAAAACCGACTCCAGAATTGGTGCCAGTCAATGTTTGAATGGCACTGTTAACCCCAACGACATTACCATCTAAATCCAGCAATGGGCCACCAGAATTGCCCGGGTTAATTGCCGCATCAGTCTGAATCACCTGAGGCAGCGAGAAACGGCCGCCGCCATCTGCAAGTCGCTGGGAAAGCAATGTACGTCCCAATCCACTTACAATGCCAATCGACATGGAACCAGATTCACCAAAGGGATTGCCAATGGCAATCACAAATTGTCCCACGCGGAGATCGTTAGAATCACTCAAAGAAACGGAAGAGACACCTGGCGGCAAATCTGTAACTTTGATCACCCCCAGATCGCTATCTACATCGGTGCCAACCAATTCGGCATTGCGATGGGTCTCATCAGCAAACACAACTTCAAAACGTTCACCTTCCACCACAACGTGATTATTCGTCACGATATAACCATCACCACTATAAACAAAGCCTGTGCCACTGCCTATGGGAAGAGGCGGTGGGGCATCTTCATTATCTACATCTGCAGACTCTTCATAAACAAAAATATGCACAACAGAGGGGTTTACACGCGCATAAACATCGATGAGCTTATCTTGCAGATTGCTACTAATCGCGGGTAATTGGGTGTTTGCTGTGGACGGGGTTGGGGCCACAAAACCAGTATCACTATTTGTTTCAGGGAGGCGTGCTGTCACCGTAGCAACGGCCGCAGCCACAACAGCCTCTCTGTCAATTTCAGGATTTGTGTTTGCTACAGGCGTTTGCAATGTGGTTAACGCCTGACAAGCAATGCTTGTCACCAATAATAAAACAATCAGAACGAGTAAAGGATAACGCCGAATAAATGTCATAAAAGTTGTAAATATCTCCCGGGTAAAATTAACTGAAGTCTCCGGAAAAAAATCTTAAGCATAGATTTGAGGAAGTTCAGCCAACTGTTCATATAAGTGGCGCTCATCTTCCGTTAGTTGTGTGGGGGTTTGGATGCGAATTTGTGCCATTAAATCACCAAATTTTGTGGCATCACGTAAGTTAGGCATCCCCTTACCCCGTAAACGGAATGTTTGGCCGCCTTGGGTGCCGGCGGGTATCGAAAGTGATACAGAGCCGTCTAGCGTTGGCACTTGTACCTTGCCACCGAGTACGGCCGTTACCACATCCACCTTCACGTCTACTTCCAAATTATTGCCGGCACGTTTAAATAAATGGTGCGGTTTCACTTCAATGACCAAGAAAAGATCGCCTGTGCCATACGCCCCTTCATTACCCTTGCCCCGCAACCGAACTTTAGTGCCGTTCTTGGCACCAGCCGGGATTTTGGCCGTAAACTCGGTGCCATTCCGCTTAAAGCGACGCAGCGTGCCAGCGTAGGCCTCTTCAAGTGTAATTTCAACAGTCTGGGTTGTATCTAAATTTGTACTGGCCGAATTGGCACTGCCGCGTCTAAACATATCTTGTTGACTGTGCGCAGTTTGGCCGGCGGCACCGCCAAAAATCGTGCTAAAAAAGTCAGAAAAGCCACCATTGCCACTACCAAATAAATCTCCAAAATTGATGTTGGCTTGTTGATAGCCACCTTGGCCCGTTTGATTAAACCATTGCGAATAATCGAAATCGCCTGGATTGCCGCCCATCTGCTGGTAGCGATGGTAATTAGAGCCTAGTTGATCATATTTGGCGCGATTCTCGCTATTGCCAAGCACTTCGTAGGCTTCGTTAATTTCTTTAAATTTTTCTTCGGCCGTATCATTTCCGGGGTTTTTATCGGGGTGGTATTGGCGTGCAAGTTGGCGATAAGCACGTTTGATAGCTTTTTCATCGGCATCTTTTGCGACACCTAAAATTTTGTAATAATCCTTATATTCCATGCGCGATGTTTTCTCGCTGTCCCTTGTTAATTTAGACGCCTACAAGGCCATCCATAATAACTAATTGTAAATAGTTAAAGGTAAGACTGTCAAGGTTTACATATGAGATTATACATTATGCTAACACGTTCGCGTGATCATAGACATAACTGGAGTCTGGCGAATTTCAGATTTGTCAAGTTTCTTCCACGAGTGGATTGTAAACAAATTTGTCAAAAAACTTGACAAATCTCTCTGAGGCTGCAAAGTTGCAGAGTTAAAACCAACTCCGTGTGATCTACTTCGTTACTTTGTTACCTTGCAACTTTGCCACCTGTTATCAATCACGTAATTCGGTCATCTGCCAGGTACGCAGGACTTCGGCAACGCTCCAGGCTTGGGCAGTACAGCCGCGCGGTGTATGGGGTGGATCGCCATCAAAAATCTCGCTTATGCTGCCAACACCATGGTCCGTCAGATGCTGTATGAGCGGCGTTAAGTAGGTGCGTGCCTGTTGCAAGTCGCCATAGACACGCAAATGGGCGCGGACAAAGGGTCCAATTAACCAACTCCAAACTGTGCCTTGATGGTATGCTTCATCCCGGGCGAGTTGGTCACCCCCATAATGGCCAATATAGGCTCTGTCTTGTGGCGAAAGACTGCGCAGCCCATGCGCTGTAACCAGCAAGCGGCTGCAAGCATCCACAACAGAACGCTGTTGTTCAGCTGTGAGTGGGCTATGTTGTAATGAAACAGCAAATATCTGGTTGGGACGCAGACTGAGATCATCTTCATCGTCAGGGCAATCTAACACGTCAAAACAGTAACCCATTTCAGCATTCCAGTAACGGCCGTAACCAACCTTCACCTTCTCTGCTAAATCCGAATATAACTGCGCATCCAATTCAAACTGCGTTGCAAAATCGGTCATGATGCACAGCGCATTGTACCAAAGCGCATTGATCTCGATCGGTTTACCGATCCGCGGTGTCACCACCCAGCCATCAACCTTGGCATCCATCCAGGTGAGCTGCACACCTTCCTCACCGGCATAGATGAGGCCATCGTCGTCCATGTGGATATTGTAGCGTGTCCCTTTTATATGCCAGGTGATGATGTCGGCTAAAATGGGGAAAAGTTCACGCACAAGCGCCTCGTCGCTGGTGGCATCATAATATTGGCGAATCGCTTCAAAATACCACAAAGTCGCATCAACGGTGTTATATTCCGGCTCTTCACCTTCATCAGGAAAGCGATTGGGCAACATACCTTGATCGACAAATTGAGCGAAGGTGCGCAAAATGGTTGCGGCAACTTCAGGGCGGCCGGTCGACAACGTCAAGCCGGCCAGCGCGATCATGGTGTCGCGTCCCCAATCACCAAACCAGGGATACCCAGCAATGATCGAACGGCCGTTTTCATCCACAGCCGTCGGGCGTTTGACGATAAATTGGTCAGCTGCCAGTACCAGATGTTTAAGCGGTTTCGTCAACGCCACAGCATGCATACTTTTGACCCGCGCCAACAGTTGTTCTTCATAGGTTTGTCGTTCTACATAAGCAGCATGACCATCCAAATTGGCATCCCGTTCAGTCGTTGCAATCAACG
>CAYGMR010000029.1:0-16544 GCA_964350725.1 uncultured Ardenticatenaceae bacterium
AGGCTTTGATGGCTGGCCATCGATGCTGTTGGCCATAAAAACGAGTGGCTAACTGTGCCAGGGAGTTGCCTGGTTGCACAGTATATTCATCATAGGTTTGCCCAAAATCACCTAGGTGGGAGCGCCAAAGTTGCATATCTGCTTCAAGTACGGGCGGTTCTGCCCAACGGTAGGCGGCCAAAGCATTAATACGACGCATCTCATCGGCCATGATATTTGCTGGTGGCGGCGGTGGGTTTACTGGTGGCGCGGGCGGTTGGGAGATAGGTGGTTGCGGGGTAGGTGGCGGCGGCTGTGGCGAAGGTGGTGTGACGACGGGTGGGGTTACGGCCGTTTCACCAGCCACTACACAGACCCAATTTGGATTTTCACCGGTGGGAAATCCGCCCCAACCGGCAGCAAAAAGATCATTAAGCATTGTGAAATGAGCCCCTTTGCTGCGTAAAACCCAAAGACCAAAGAGGGGATCATGCATGGTAACATGGGTGTCATCATAACCCGTAACAACGACAAAATGTCCCCATTTGTAATCAATGCCCGTTGCTTCAATCCAAGGTTGATATTTGACGAGGGCGATCAGCGGGTGACCAGCATCAATGTTCGCGCGTAACTGGTTGAGAGCAGTCGTTTGATCTGAAAATTGACGCCGTTTTGCAGTTACTCCATGGTGTGAAAAGATAGAGATTAATTCCTGAATTGAGGTGAAATCACCCTTATCTTTATGCGACAAAAAACCATAAACAGCATCCGGTGTTATGCTCACATCAAAAAAATTTAAAATCATCGCGAGACATGTTGGTCCACAATCTGCATCGTGGGTTGTCGCATCTTCATCCCATTGGGAACGGTAGGGAACAGAAAGCTTGACCATGTGAAACCTCCTAATCGATTGAAAGGGTGCTGGCAATAATGATAATACAATACAATATTAATTTGGCTTTTGCAAGCAAAATTGTAGGGCGGATTACTTGTGATTTAAGAAATTGATCGGGTAACGTTGTAGAACGAATTGGCTATTCGTTCAGGCGATTTACCAAATCGCCCTACATTTATTGCCCGATTTAATATTTAATGGCCAACCAATCCGCCTTATAAGATTTATTCAATCCAATCCGTTGCCAGCAGTTCAGACGGTGTGGCCTCGGTTTGGGGTGAAGCCGCGAAAACGGCTTCCTCGGCTACCAATGCTTCAATGGTCAGCAATGATTCGAGTCCTTTGATGCCATCTAGAAAATCGGCACCGGCGCGTGCATCACGGATCGCTTTGACCCGTTGTTGGGTCAATTCAATGATCGCACGCCGATCTGGCCAACTTAAATCTTCACTGGCCAAAATAGCACTGCTGAAGGTTGTGTACGCATCCTTAACGATTTGAATATTGTCGGCTTCGGCGGCACGATTTAACAATGTTTGCCAAAGACGGCCGTATCCCAAAGCCTGCCAATCAGAACGCTGCGCCATCGATTCAACTTCAATCACGATGTAGTCGTGGGCACTGTAGATTTGGTTGGATGCTGTTAACAACTCGCCTTTTTCCACGTGCAAACCGGCTTGTTCAATCTCTTCATCCGCGGCTGCAATCATGACGAGATAACCGGGTGTTAACCATTCATTCTGTTGCAACTCAATATTCAATCCTAATTTGAGATCAAGACCATCGCCCCCCAGTGTGTCGGCGAGCACATTTGTGACTGTGCCGGCCATGGCCACCGCAGCGGTTACGGTTGCATTTAATGTCAACAAACTAATGCCTTCAGCAAGTTTGATGAAGCGCTTGGCCCAATCATCGGCTGGCGCAGCATAAAGCCCCAACATCAATTCCAGGTCGCCACCGCGATATAAAATCGGCCCCAATAAAGTTTGGTCAAGTGACACGACATCGACAAGCTGTTTCTGGTTGTCACTGCCTGATATTCGCGGCTGTACAACAATATTGTAGGCGAGTCTGTTTTCCAGACCGGCCACGCGTGCATAACTGTTAACGACTGGGTATTTGGTTTGGAAATATTCGCGCCGGTGTTTCAAAAACATACGTGCCAGCCGCAGCCGTAGATAGGTTTCTTCAGCGACAAAGGGATTGGTCGTGGATTGGTCGGCAGGGAAGAAATACGGCCGTAACACCTTACGTTCATCTTTGAGTGCTTGTTTGAATAAGTTACCGAGATCAATAGACATATTAATTCTCCAAAATCTTAACAACGACACCAGTGGGTACATTCAGTTCAATAATAGAGGTTTCATCGCAGCGACCTTCACGTAGTTCAAATCCTGCTGGCAGATGAATTTGTACAACTTTGGCTGGTTTGGGTTGTGGTGAGGGCGGTTTGTCGATAGGCGTATCGTCGGCTTCCACCGCTTCTAATGTAATGCCATCGAAGAAAAAATCTTTGGGTCTTGGCCATTTACTTTTGACGCGGATCACAATTTCGGCCGTGCCATTTTCTGGAACCGTGAACTCGATGACATGCCTATACCATTGGCGATCACCCATATCAAATCCATTTACCCAACCGCCGACAGCATTCACCCACACACTCGATTCTGCGCCATAGGCATCTTGTTCACCATGCAAATGTACTTGGATGGGCACAGTCAGCTTGGCCTTTGATCCGGGCTTTAGTCCGCTGACGGTTTGCGAGAGTGTGGCGCCAAACGGTGCGCCAAAATGGAAGATTTTGTAGGTGGCATCACCAGATAAGATTAACGCATTGGGCCCACCCAGACGTTCACGTTTGGGCAGTTGTTTGCTTAACTTATGCAAACATTCTGGCACACCACCTGATTTTGCATTCGGATCCGCGTAGAGCGGTTCACCTTTCTCCAGCCATTCGAGCTGCCAATCGTTTGGCCGCTGGTTGCGGAGAAAACCGGCAACTGGCGCTAACGTTTCCCAACCATTCGAAAAATTTCCATTACGTAACATGATTGCCTCCTAAAGGGCCATATAATTTTCTTTGACCGTTATAGGTCTTTGGGATTTGGCGGGGTATATGGATATTCTTGTAGGGTCATGGTGCGCCATGACCCTACATATGGTGATTACCCCATGAAATCCGGTTGAACCTTTTCTTTGACCATTATCCGCCGCTGCCACCTGGTTTATGATAAACGAGGGTGGATTTGATGGCATTACGCAAGTTTTCAGCACCCGGTTTTGACGGAACAGGATGCCCATATTTGCCCATCAAAGAAATCGGCTGCGAACGACTGTGCTGTGGCGGAGTGAGTGGGTCGATGATTTGATAATCATTGCCATCAGCGCTGCGTTTGACAATGATGACCCAATGCTGCTCGACGTTAGAGTCGAAGAGGCCGTTATTTGGCTTGGTATCTACTTGTGCGATGACGATATTGCCAGCCGCCAAGGCATTGTTGATGCGCTGGATAGGATCTTCGCCTGTCCAGACTGCATGGGGGACATCGCTGTTTGGCCAAGAGGCGACATTGCCCTTAAATTTAAGACGGCCGATATTCCACGGGCCACTAAAGGCAACACTGGAACCGCTGAAATCACCATGCGCTTTTAAGCGATGGTTCAATTCTGGCGGCGTGATGGGTGTGCCGAAGGCTGTTAGCGCCATTGCCATGCAGGTCATCAGACAGCCCCATGAGCCAATTGTGGCAGCGCCATTGCCAAGCTGTTCGCCTTGCCAACGGGGATCGCGCTGCGAATACCACATTTTGGGATCATTGAGCAAGCGTGCCAAGGCTGTGGCGCTGCTGGCTGTGGTTTGATCGTCTGTGTCGGCAACGGCCGTTGTGGACACGATCTTGGCCCAAATCGGATCCCCAAACACATTGCCGCGATCATCTTGTAAGCGCCATAAACTGCTGTAGGCGGTCGGTGCGCCATTGATTGCCGGCGGCGCGCTCATGGCAACCGAGAGCACAACTTCCTCGCCTGGCTTTGCTGCTGGAACCAGATGGCTGGGATTGCCAGCCGCCATTTGCAGATCACCCTGAATGAAGATTAAACGGAAGCCAGTCCCCCAATGGCGGGTGCCGGTGTTTTTTACCGTCCACTGTTTCTGGAAATTGCTGCCCGCGACCAGGGGGGTTCCGTCGGCAATTGTACGATCGGCGATAAATTGCATATCCGCTGTGCGTACATTTGACCCGACCGTTGAAGCGGGGATGACAGTCAACTCTTCATATAAGAAGCCGAAGGAAACATCTTGTGGGTCGCGCAGCTGCCAATGACTGCGATAAGTACGGCCGAACTTCTCTGGCGCAGTCATATCTAAGGTGATTTCGATTCTTTGACCGGGAGCAACGGGTAGATTGGTGGCAACTTCTGCAAGCGTGTAGCGTGTTTTGGGCATCATCGTGGCGGGATTGTCACCACGCGGGGTATAAACCAGGCTGTAATTTGCATCCCAGGTTGTCGTGCCGCTGTTCTTAAAATAGAAGCTGCTGCTAAACTTGCTGCCTGCGGGTACAGCATTGAGATTGGTGAGGGTGGAACTGTAGGAATCATAGGTTGCTTCCGAGCTTTCACCGAACACAGCGGCTTTGGCAACGGCCGTTCCGTGTTCCCGCATTTCAACGTAGGCAGCATACAGCCCCGGCTTTTCTTTGCCATCGGCTGTGAGCACGCCCGCGTTTTCCATGCGGTCTGTCCAGGCGAACCAGATCACAGCGGGCACATAATCCGCATAGTCATCTGTGACTACCTCGACGACCTCCCTCAAGTATTGGGCTATTTTCGGATAATGTTCTGGGCCGATGACATCGGCGTGACCAGGAATGCCAAATTCAGTGATCCACATCGGTTTGTCGGGAAAGGCGGCTTTGAATTGGTCCAACGCTGCCATCAATGTGCCAAACTGTTTATTGTAGAAGGCATCATGTTTGACGAAACGGCCGTATGGATGACAAGCCAACGCATCAACTGGTAAACGTCCACCCAAAGCCGACTTGATGTCACGCACATATTTGATCGCACGATCGGGTCCGGAGTTCAAGCCACCGATGATAACTTTTGCGCCAGGGTGGTTGGTCCGAATCGCTGCTGAGGCTTTGTCGAGGACGGGTGCGAAATTGTGCGCCGCAATCGGAATGGCAGATGGATTGCTCGGATCCGTATCTTGTTCATTGAAGACTTGATAAGCGACCATATCCCCAAATTCAGCACACAGTTTGGCAACACGCCCACACGCTTGTGCGAAGAGATTGGCATAAGTGGTCCAATCGCCACTATCCCAGGGCGCATTGCCCCATTCTGTATCTTGATGCAGCACAAGCACGGTGCCGATATTGGCGGCGGCATAACTTTGGATGATGGCTCGATAACGTTGATGGTATGCTTTTTCGGGGCTGAGTTTCAAGCGCGAGGCGAAGAAGGGGAAGCGTACCCAGCTCAAACCACGCAGCCGGTCGATGTCCAAATCATGGACTTCTGGGTTGAGATTCATGCCGGGTTGGAACGGCCGTTGTTCCTTGCCCACGACCCCTTGGATGCTGCCGCTGACCCCAATTTTTAGCCAGCGTGTGCCGCCAAATGGATTGCCGTTCCCATCTTTCAACTGCCAATGGAAAGCATAAGCGCCGGCTTGTTTCGGAGCCACAAATTCAAGCCTAAGTACGACGGTTTCACCTGGATTAACACGCTCGCGGCCAGTCAATTCACGCAAAGTAATGGTTGGTTTCACACCCATGGGATCGCTGATGGCATCCTGTGTATCGGCTGTGGTTTGTGGGTTGTAAGCTATTTGGAAATCGCCTGACCATGTGGCTGTGCCGCTGTTGCGTAATGTCCAGATACCGGCAAATTCGCGACCGGGCAGCAGATTGTTAAAATCACCAGCACTGTTTTCAAAATTGACGTTTATATATTCAAGCGTTTTTGCGGGCGCAACAAAGCCACCACTTGTATCTTTTTCAACGACGGCACGCAGCCAGCGCACAGGACCAAAAGCGTTGCCGTTTGCATCTTGCAACTGCCAGTTGGTAGCATACGTGTCTGCTTTAGACGGTGCTTTGAGAGTGAGGGTTAACTGTACGGTCGCGCCTGGTTTGACTTCTGCTGTCGCGCCAATGTCACTGAGATTGAAGCTGGTTTGATTGCTGAGGGGCGTGCGCTTGTGAACGGCCGTTTCAGGGTGTGCTGCTTCTGTGTAGGCAAGTTGGTAACGGCCGTTCCATGTTGTCGAACCAGTGTTCTTAAAAATCCAGGTTGCTGTAAATTCACTGCCCGCTGGGACCTTATCTAGATCAATTCCAGGCACAAAACCAGCCGCTGCCGCACGATCTACCCCTTGAGTTGGGATCGACGTCGGTGCTGGTTTGGCCAGTTCAGTCTCGATGGTTGTTGTGGTTACATATTGGGTCAGCCATGCGCTGTGGCCATTCAATTTATTACGTAAATTTTTCCATTCTGGCCCACTGTGGGTATTCCAGATAACGCGCCCGACGACCTCTGGCCATTGCGCATCCATGTTGCATAACTCCATCACCTCTGCGCGGAACTGGTCTTTACCAGGGATATTGTCATAGCTCCAGGCTGATTCGCTGATAAATGTACGCGGCCGTCGAATATCCAATTCGTCACAAACCTCAAATAACAGCTGCGACGAATTGATCGTATGGGGCACATACAAAGATTGCGGTGATTTCCAATCATGGCCGGGTACGCCATGTTTGGCCTCATGTAATGTCCATAGGCAGCGGCTCCAGTTTTCCTCAAACAGACGCAGCAAATCGACAAAGTGATCACGAATTTCTTGTTGGTTAGGTGTGCCCGCATTAAATCCTGCTAAAGCGGGATTCCAACCATCCGCCAGCATCATCTTGGCGATCTCTACACAGAATTGACCGATAAAATGGGTCTGTTCAGGTTTTTCTTTGACCACGCCGGGCTCATTGATGGGCTCGATATAGATGACATCTTTCACTTCTTCAAGTTGTTTGGGCATGGTGCTTTTGATAGCTTGCCACATTTTGGCTGCTGAGGCACGTGGGTCTGTGATGTTCAAGTCTGGATGGTCATCGGCAAGGCCGCCGGGTTTAGTTTGGCGAAAAACAACAACATGTGGCACGCCGCTCTCTTTAGCCATTTTAGCTGCTTGATGTGCCCACCCATCGGCATCAACAGATTTGGCACAGGATGCTTTGCCCTGGTTTGTCAAGGCTTTTAAGCGCTCGCTGCAGCGGTCACTAGGCCCATGAAAATCAATGATTGGATGTGTTTTAATACTCATTTATTTTTCCTTTGTTTTTGAACCACAGAGAGCACAGAGTTTTTTGATGTTTTACTCAAACCCTCTGTGAACTCTGTGCCCTCTGTGGTGAATTTGCTATCCGCCGACGGCATCACCAGAATAACGATAAATCAGGGCTGACTTGATGGCATCGCGTAGATTGTCTTCATTGGAGCGGGCTGCATTGCGTTGGCCGTAGGAACTCATCAAGGAGCGCAGTTGGCCGATTTGATCGGCCGGTGTGATTGGGTCGATGATTAAATAATCATCTCCTTCCGGTGTGCGCTGCACGAGAATGACCCAATGTTGATCGATATTATCATCGCGCAGGTTAAAATCGACTTGTGCAATGACGGCTTGCCCGGCGGCCAATGCATTGTCAATACGCTGGATAGGATCTGTATTGGGGTCCCATTCTGTATCAGCAATCGCAGGCGAGCGGCGCGAACGTATGTTTTTGCTTTGCACCAAACCTGCCAACAATGTTGCTGGTGCGATGAACTGCACGGCCGATCCGCGAAAACCACGGTCGGGTGTATGACCTTGTAGCCGTTGGTTGATTTGATCCGGCGTGATCTTCATGCCGTAAGCACTTAATGTCATGGCGAAACAGGTGAGCAAGCAGCCCCAAGAGCCAATGGTTTGATTGCCATTGCCCAGACGTTGGCGTTCCCAGCGTGGGTCTCTTTGTGAAAACCATAGGCTGGTATCACTGAAAAGGGTAAAGGCGGTTTGTACTTGTGAGGAGGTGACGCTGATTTTTACCCACAGCGGATCACCAAAAAAGTTGCCACGATCATCTTGCAGCCGCCAAGAACTGCTGAAATTGACGTTACGGCCGTTGCTAACTGGCGGTGCACTCATGGGAATCGAAAGAATGGCTTCTTCGCCAGGTGCGGTCTTGGGCACAACATGGGAAGCTACACCGCGTGCCATTTGCAAATCACCGGCCATATAGACGAGTCGGAAGCCATCACCCCATTGACGGCTGCCGTTATTTAGCACACGCCATTGTTTATGGAAAGCGGTCCCTTCTTGCAGCCGCGTGCCATCAGGGATTGAATGATCTGCCAAATAACTCATTTTTGATTGGCGCGTGCCAGGGCCAGTCATAATGGGCGGTATGACGGTGATTTGGGCGTACAGATGGCCAAAAGAGATGTCGTCTGCGTCGCGTAATTCCCAACGGCTGGCATAGCTACGGCCGTATGACTCTGGCGCGGTCATGGTTAACTCAATCACAACCTGGTCACCGTGTGCGGCGTTATTTGGTGTGGCGACGGTATCGAGATCAAAGCTGGTCGCATCTAGCATGGGATCGTTGGTTTGTTGGCCATTGAGCGGGGCATAAACCAATTTATAGCCAGGCCCCCAGGTTGTTGTGCCGCTGTTGCGGAAGGTCCAGCGATTTGTGAAGCTGCTGCTGGCAGGAACGGCCGTATGGTTCTTTAATGTCGTTTCAAAATCAAGAAATTCAGAATCAGGGCCATCTACAAAAGCAAGCGCCTTGGGTGTCACTGCGGAGGCACCCATATCAAGCATCAGTTGATAGGCATCGGCGATTTTGGCTTTCATATTGCCATCAAGCGTGACAATGCCAGCGTTTTCGCTGACATCCGACCAGGCAAACCAGAGCATGACAGGCACATGGTCACTATGATTATCGACAAGCTCGTTGATGACTTCACGCAAATAGATGGCGATGGTTTCGTAATATTCGGGGCCGAGCACCGTGCTGTGACCAGGTACGCCGATTTCAGTGATCCAAAGGGGCAGGTTTGGAAATGCTTGTTTGTAGACCTTGAGCGAATCCGCCAACAAACCAATACTACTGAAATTGAAGGGGGCGTGTTTGACGTAACGGCCGTAGGGATGACAAGCCAAAGCATTAACCGGCAAATTGCCGCCCAAACTGTCCTGGACACGTTGTAAATATTGTACAGCGTTGTGTGGCCCGGTCTTCATGCCACCCAAAACAATTGTCGCATTTGAATCGACAGCACGAATGGCTTGTGTCGCTTTCGCGACGATGATGGCGAATTTTTCCGGCGGAATGCCAATTGCCGAGGGATTGTGGTAAGGGGCATCGCTGCCGAAGCCGCTGTCAGTTTCGTTATAAATCTGGTAAGCGACCATATCACTGAATTCAGCACAAGCCTGGGCGACACCCGCGCAAGCTTTGGCGAAACGCTCAGCATAAGCTTCCCAGCCGCCATGATCCCAAGGGGCATTCCCCCATTCGGTATCTTGATGAAGAACTAACAATGATTTGATGCCCGCGTTGGCATACGCTTGAATGATGTGGCGGTACCGCTCCTGGTATGCTTCACCAGGGCTGTTGTTTTCGCGTGAAGCCCAATAGACAAAACGCACCCAACTGAGCCCGCGCAAGCGTTCGACATCCAGCCCGTGTCCGCCATTTGGATTGATGTTCATACCAAATTGGGTCGTTGCCGTGATCGGGTCAGGTGGTGGGGGTGATGGCGGAGGAGGGGCAACGATAATGGCCGCGACACCGATAGTCATCCAGCGCAATCCACCAAATGGTTGACCATCTTTGGGCTGTAACTGCCAGTTAAAGGCATAATTTCCGGACTGCTGTGGCGCTATAAAATCGAGTTTGAGCGTGACGGTTTCACCTGGGCTGACGTGATCAACACCGGACACTTCGTGTAGCGAGTAGGATTTTTTACTGCCCAATAAATCCAGGAGGCTGTTTTCGGTTTCTGGACGATGTGTTGGTGTGTAGACGATGCGCATGTCACCCGACCAGGCGTTTGTGCCGTCGTTACGCACTGTCCAAATGCCGCGAAAGCGTTGTCCAGGCAGCAGGTTTTTATGGTCGCCAGCGCTGTTTTCAAAATTGAGCAGTTCGTAGGCATAGGTGCCAGCGACGGTGGCGGTTGTCCAGCGAATGGGACCGAAGCGACGGCCGTCGCTGGTTTGCAGCTGCCAGTTTGTGGCAACTGTCCCCGCTTTTGCGGGCAAGGTCAATGGCACAGTCAAGTGGACGGTTTGACCGGGTTGCACGTGTGCCGCTGCGCCAATTGTTGTGATGGGGAAGGCTGTGGTTGTGGACAGCGGCAGACGTGTGAGATGGCTCGTGGCTGGATTGGCCTCTTGGGTATATACCAGTTGATAACTGCCATCCCATGTGGTCGAACCGCTGTTTTTGAATGACCAGGTGGCATTGTAGACAGTTTGCGGTGGCTGTGCTTGCTGCAGATCAACATCAGCCGAAAAGCCAGCGGCTGCGGCGGCATCATGCTGTTGTGGTTGGCCTTTAGGGGGAATGGCAGCAACGGCCGTATATTCACGATCGCCCATATGTGGTTGATTGTCTTGGGAATAAAGGTCACTGCCTAAACGGAAAAATGAGATACCAGCAGCCCCTTTACCCCATGCTTCAACACCCTGTTGGGTGATTTCAGTAGGTGTTGGTCTGTCGGCATCTGCGGCAGATTGCAGCATAGGAATGATGGGCAAATTAAACGGCCGCATATTATTGAAGGCATCGTCTAAATGTTGGCTAATTGACTTGTGGCGGCCAAAAAGCACCGGGTAAACCATCGGGTGTAGGCTGTTGACATGGTTTATCCAGGGGGTGACGTAAATGTTGAAGGGGCGGTTGCGACGGCCGTCTACTGATAAACCAATGTGCACATCATCGCCCACTCGTTGGCGGATGTGATTCATGAGGATATGGGCTTCATTCGCGCTTGTGCCTTGCCAATAAAATTCGCCATGTTCAACATCCAGGATGAGTGATTTGACACCGGGAATCAAGGCGGCTTGTGCAAAAAGGTCCGCTTCACGGGGCAGGTCCGTTATTTTGAGTCCGCGTGGTACGCCCCAAACATGCACTTCAAGGTCCTCGGCATTGAACGCCTCGACCCATTCGACAATGCGATCTGGTCCGGTGATTGCTTTACGGTCATTATCAAACGGTAAATCACCTTGCCACTTAATCCCATTGCTGGTTTTAAGCATGATACCAGCGACATTGGGCATTTTCTGGCGAAAGATAACGGCCGTTTCGGCTGCCGTCGCCCCAGGAGTTGTAATGCCCTTCCAATTTACCAGCAAAATTTTGCCATCATATGGCGTATTCATTTGCACCCTCCAAAATTTATTCGATTGTGTTCACTTCTTTATTGTTATACGTTCTATTATGGGCCGAGCTTGTCGAAGTCCGGTCTTCGACAAGCTCGCCCCTATTGGTCAAAATGCAAAATAATGAACCAATAATATTATGTCAAATATCGCTGTTTATGTCAAATCGGGCAGGAGCCTACAGCGGAAAAAGAAAAAAACTAGTAGTGATTTTCGTTGTTTTCCTATCCATTGTAGTCATTGCACCATTACGGTTGGTTATTCCAGGCAGTCATATTATTGAAGACTGGTGTTGTGATGCGAGTGGCCGAATTGCTGCTGTGGCCACCGTAGGCATGAATTCCAAATGCTGTGCGTTCACCATTTTTGATGCGATAAACGGCCGCACCACTTTGGCCACCGGCCGTATCAATATCATAGAATACTTTGCGGCTGGAAACCGAGGCGATTTTATTATGATCGTACCATTGTGTACCGGCTGGTGAGATACTTGGATAACCAGACAAATTGCCCGTCGCAGCCAATAGTTCTGTTTTTGATAGGACGCCGAAGCCCAGGGTTCCCACCGTATCGCCTAAATTTGTGGGAATGATCAATGCCCCATAATCGTAAGTTGGATCGCCATCAACTGTCCAACCGATGACTGAATGGAATACAGTACTGGTGACGGAGCCGTAGGGCAGCTCTGTGCCATTGCGTCCGGCCATGACATCAATTCTTTTGACCCAACCATTGCGTGCTGGAACGGGACTGTTTTTGATATAGACAACATGTCCGGCCGTGATCAAGGTGCGTGGGCCAATAAACCAGCCTGTGCCAATCCATCTGGAGTTGTCGGCGGCGGTGATCAGCAACGAAGCGTGAACTCGCCAGGGGTAGGCGGATGTATTGGTGATGCGTACCCGGTCGTCGGCGCCGTGGACTGTTTTTGCTATTGGTGGCAGTGCTCCAAAGGAGGCTGTGGCAATGTCCTCTAACTCATCCATATCATCGGGTACTGAAAAACTAACGGCCGTTACAGATTTCGCTTGCGGTGTGCCCTTTACGACTTCAATTTCGCTATCTTCAATTTCGGCGGCGTTTGGTTTGACACCCATATTTGAAGGCTGGAAGCTATGACCGCTAATTTCTTCCTCGTCTTCGATTTGATTGGTGACGGGTGTGTGTTTGCCGCTGGGGATGACAACATCTTGAATATTTAAGGCAGCTTTCACTGCGCGTAGGACGTTGAGACGGCCGTAACCCATTTGATCATTACGGCCGTTTGCATATGGCGTTGGTCCGATCTTGTCTGCACTGCTGCGGATAATCTCACGAACTTCAGCTTCGGTGAGGTTTTTGTTGGCGGAAAGCACGAGTCCAATGGCACCAGCCACAATCGGTGTGGAAGAAGAAGTGCCATTAAAGCTGGCATAATAATGTCCATCTGTTTCAGTATTGTAACCACCATCACCCGAAATATCGGTCGTAAAGTTATGCACACCGGGTGCCGCAATATCTACTGATGGCCCAAAATTAGACCCCCACCAACTTTCACCATCTTGGCTGGTTTTACTCTTAAATTCGTCAAATTCGTTGCTTGCCGAGACAGTTAACACATTTTCAAGGGTTCCCGGAAAAGTAACGGGACCACTGTCATTACCCGCAGCAATCACAATTACGCAGCCCTTGCCGTCACGTCCTTTTGTGCGCGCACGTTCAAACGCATTTTGAATAGCGGTAGATGGTGCACCACCGCCCCAACTATTGCTGAGAACATCAGCACCATTTTCCCAGGACCAATCGATGGCACGCCGGATAATAGAATTGCTTGTCACCCAGTTCCCTCTTGGATTGTTGGACTGCGCGATGCGTACCGCTAAAAGCGAACAACCACCACCGATCCCCTGAATGCCCAGTGCATTGCCATGAATCCCAGCTGCCAGACCTGCACAGGCTGTCCCATGTGCATCCCACGGTTTGGGCTCCTGGAATGTGTCATCGTCAATGCCGTCATAGCTGCCCACGATAGCTGCAGCTAAATCTTCATGGGTTGTGTCGACCCCTTCATCCAAAATCGCGATTTTTATATCCGCGTCGCCCAGTTTGAAACTCCAGGCATCAATGGCGCTACACAGCTTTAGCGCATATTGATCTTTACTATTGGGATCTGTGGGATTGGGAGATGCTAGCGGGTTGTTAAGCACCATATGTTTGCCAATTGTCACAAAATCGGGTTCAGCATATTCAACCGCATTTAAAGCGTTAAGCTTGGCGGCAAAAGCGAAAGGATCTTCTGCTGCATCGATGGCAACTAGAAATTCGTCATCGTTGCGCTCCAATACTTTACAGCCATGATCTTGCAATAACTTTCGGCTGCCTTTTGTATCGGACTTAAAGCCGACAAGTAAACGATCTGTCGCCACAACGTGATTGTTTCCAATTTGGAAGACGGGCGCAGCACGGGCGACATCATCAGATGCACTCATCACGGATTTTGCAGCAGCAAATCTGTCTGTGGTGGGCTGCGGGGTTTGGGCAACCTCGAGAATGGTATATTTTTCTTCAGGGACTTCAAATCGATCGGAAAAATCTCCAATCACAGGTGATTTTGCCACAGCGGCTCTTGTGCTGTGAAGAGCTGGTTCAGCAAATCGAACAGCGATTAAATCTTTGTCCGCGTTTAGAACGATTTTTTCTCCATTTACAATATATTCGTAGGGCATAGTTTAGATCTCCTTTTGAATGAATGTGGTTTAGGTAAAATGTCAGTTGTCTATTTTGGCAATGGATTTGCTGGATACGGTATGTGAGAGGGGGTGTGTTGAGTGACTTTGTTATCGAGTTCTTTCATAACTTCTGGTTTTGACATAAAAATTGTTTGACGTATTTAACTAAAATTGTGGATTCAGAACGAGGTAAACGTCAACCCTTGACTGATAATTTAGCATTATAAATGATATAGGGGTTGTTCGTCTACAAGAAAAGTGGACGCTAATATAATATTATGCTTTTTGTTGGTAAAAAATTACCAAGTAAAGCGTGCCAATCATCAATTGGCTTTTCTTTACCTGGCAAAATTTCCAAACAGAAGTGGATCGTAGTTGGAGGTAAGGAAAGTGGGAGAATCGATGAGCTAAGAAAATAATTTTCTCCCACTTTCACCTACATCACGCCATCCTGGCACTGCAATGTAAACGAGGTTTGGTTCTTGGCTGCGACCTATTAAAGAACATCAGACCTATTTGTTTACACCAGTATGATACCTGATCTAACGAGGTAGTAATTCCTGAAAAAGAGTTATTCATTCCCGCTTTATTAACATGATCCACACCAATCATTAGGGTCAAAGAAAAGATGGGCGATTTTTCCGGTTAGATAATGCATTTTATTTGTGTTTGCATCATCGGTATAGGGGAAACCGCCAATATAAAACCTTGTTGGTTTATTCCAAAATGCAAAAGATGTTTTTTCTAGGGGTGAAGCGCCTACCGGGATTGTATCAACCCAATATTCTAAATAATTATTGCGCATCCCATGATCGCCATCTTGGTGGACGCGTAATGTGTGCCAATTGTCGATTCGCTCGTTGTCATCAATTAAATAGGGTTCACTCACTGCTTGTAGCAGATGTGATGGGAGGATGCTTTTAGGCTCTACTGTAGGCTCGCTGGGTGGTGAAATAGCCCAGACTATATGCCGCTGCCAGTCTGTCGGATAGATGGCTTCGCCTAATAAGATGAAATTTTGATCATCTGCTGTGTTGGGTTGTTCCAAAAAGAAAATCGGATTAAAACAGTTTGGTTCAGATCGCGAATCTTCTGTATTTGTAGTGAGTGGGGCTGGTGGAAACTGCCCTAAAGCAGTTTCGAGGCTGTTTTGTGTGTTGTTTTTGACTATAACTGTGGTTGTGATCGAAATGTTTTCGGTGCCATGATGAACAGGTATGACGTTTGATAATGAGGTATCTGGCTTGTGTACGCGGGCATCACCTTCGGTTGAGATATTAGCAGCGGTTTTTAATTCCTGACTGATTGTATTGGTATCGGCCGTTACACAACACAATGCGGCTTGATCAAAGATGAGATGATCAACGGCCGTTTCTACTTTTCCCGGCCCAACAATATGATGTGATAAGTTGACCGTCTGTGTGTTAATGCGACGTGCCTTGGTGATTTTTTTGCTGAGATCATTGTTTTGATATAGGTGTATTTCCCATAAATTGAATTTCTGTTGCAATTGAATATTTTTGTTGATGACACGCAATTCGATATTCCAAAAAATTGGATATACAATTTCTACTGTTTCTTCATGAATGGTCACGATTTTTTTCTCCCTTATTAAATAGCACGACACATAAGTATATAATACCTTGATCCTAAAAAAATTGGGCGTTTTTATTCCCGTTATTCGGGGATTCATTCCCGTTCAGGTGAAATTTTATTTTCGTTAGTAGCCAAGAATGTCTGATTTGTTTACACTAGAACGACTATGGCAAGGAAAAAGGGCACTACCAGTGCAGATGCATTTAACGCAACGCTGCGTTTGGCGCTTGAACATTTTCACGATCCAAATTGGTTAGCAGAATATTCGCCACTAGCCTCGGTTTATTTCTTGGGGGATCATGTCCTCAAACACCCCACCCCAAATAATGTCCATGTGCGCGGTAATGCGTTGCAAACTGTTTTGCAGGATGCTGTGATGCAGCTTTGGCCTGGTACGTTGCCTGCTTCGCGCGAGGAATTGACGGAGGAAGTGGAACAAACACGCTTATTGCTAGGCAACAAAGGCGAGAGATACGCTTTTATGTTGCTTGAATTGCGTTATTTCCGTCAATATTTCCCCCCTGCTGCTTATCCTTCTGCGGCGGTCGATATGCCCATTTTTTTGAATGTAAGTACGAGCCGTTTTTTTGCACATTTGGCGGATGCAATTGAACAGCTTGCTGGTATCTTGTTGTTGCAAGTGCAACCAACTTTACGGTTGGAACAATTACCTCTCGGTGTCCCGTTGATTGGTCGTGAAGGTGAATTGAATGCTTGTTTGGCAGATTTGCAGGCTGCTAAAAGTGTGGCGATCAGTGGTGCTGGCGGGGTGGGCAAGACAACTCTGGCAACGGCCGTTGCTCACAAATGGCATTCCGATGCAATATTTTGGTATACATTCCTGCCAAACTTGAACGATAACCTTGAAAGCCTCTTATTTGCAATGAGCCACTTCATCAAACAACGTGGTCCATCTTCACTCTGGTTG
>CAYGMR010000029.1:16554-18879 GCA_964350725.1 uncultured Ardenticatenaceae bacterium
CTTACGGGCTGATTTGCAACAAATGGAAGTGCACCGACCTCTATTTTGCTTCGATGAAGTTGATATGTTGCACACATCCGGTGGTAATCCGCATGCACCTGCCCATGCAAAAGTGCTAGCCTTTTTGGAGTCATTGTGTGCCAATACGGCCGTTCTGTTAATTGGTCAACGTGCCTATATTGACACCCGTACCCATTATGCCTTGGCCCCCTTTGATAGCAGCCAGACCGGACAAATGTTAGCGCAGGCGGGTATTACATTCTCAATTAGAAAGCAAGAACAGATTCATGCCTATGCAGCGGGTTTGCCCCGTTTAATCGAATTAATCATCGTGCTCATCCATAGTGGTGATGATCTCGAAAGTGTGCTGCGCTTGCATAAACGCGCCGAGGCACGCCCGCTCTTTCATCGTTTGTGGCGGCGTTTGGATCAATCTGAAAAAGTGGTTCTGATGACATTGGCTGTGTTCCGGCGTGCCGTGCCTGTGGGTGAATTTACCGCCTACCAAGCAGCCATCGCAAGTTTACAGCAGCGGCGTATTTTGCAAATTAATGACCATGCAGAGATGATTTTGATCGCCTTTGTCGCTGCGCTTGTTTATGAAGAAATGTTGCCTGAACAAAAAGAATCTTTGCACAATCAAGCGGGTTCTTTGCGTGCCGGTGAGGGTGACTTCACGGCGGCTGCTTACCATTATTGGTGTGCCGGAGAAAATGATACGGCCGTCAATGTCTGGTTTCCCCATCGTGATCTTGAAATTAAACGGGGTCAAGCAACGGCCGCTTTGGACATTTTTCGCCATATTTCCAGCAAGCGCCTCACCGGCCGGCCCCAAAAACAGTTAAAAATAATTCAAAATCAATTGTATCTATTGGCGGGTTTAGCAGATCGTGTGGTTGAGGGGCTGGCGCAAGTGACCTGGCATATTGATGATGCGCTATCAACTGAAGCGTTTACCCAAAAGGGGCAGGCATTGCAGATGTTGGGCCGCCAAGAAGAGGCTTTGGATGCGTATCAAGAAGTGATTGACGCAATTACGCGAGATGCCCAAATTGTGAGTGAAAACCATTTTCAACGCGGCAGACTGTTCGCGACTCAGGCTGATTTCAAGGTTGCACGCATTGAAGTGCATCGTATTAAGTATACGGCCGCACGTTTAGAGGGCATCATTGAGGCGTACTTGGGTAATTATGATGCTGCCCAACAGCATCTAACGGAGGCGCTCAAACAAGCACAACAAATTCAAGCCGAAGATTTGATGCCGGAGATTCATTACTGGTTGACGATGGTTGCAGGACGCGTGGGCAATCTGACGGCAGCAAAATACCATGCCGAAACGTCGATGGCCTATTACAAGAAGATCGGAAATCGCGTGCGGCTAGAAGGGATGCGCGCCGAATTGGCTGGTATTTATCTAAATGTGGGTCAGTTTGAACAGGTGATTGCGCCGAGCGAGCAAGCACTAAAGTTTTTTGAGCAGATTCAGCATGAAGACCGTATCTCTTCGTTGTGTAATAATTTAGCCGAGGCGTATCTGGAAACGGGTCAATATGCAAAAGCGCGAGAGTATGTGAACCGCGTTTTGCGTATGGAAAATATGCGTTCACGTCCCTTTGCCATGTATACCCTTGGTTTAATCCACCAGCGCCAGGGTCGTTTTGATGATGCGGCCGTTGCTTTTCAGGAAGGTATAAAGATTGCACAACAGAACGAGGATAAGTTTATTGAGGCTTATTTACAGCGCTTAAACGGCCGTCTTCTGCTAGAACAAAAACAGTTAGATCAGAGCCGTACCGCTTTGTCTACAGCGCTCACCCTGTTTGAAGAAATGGGGATCGAACCTGAAATTAATGTTACACAAAGCGATTTGGCAATGTTGAGAACGATGGATTCTCAGTAGATCAAAAATCTGACAGGCATGAATAATGTTAACCAGCGCAGTTTATCGGTACAAATAATTTTTAGCTTTGTTGTCGTGATTGTCCTGACAGCTTGTGCCGTTGGGCTGCCAGCAATTTGGCTCATTCGCAACCAGAGTGAAACGCAAGCTTGGGCGCAGGTAGAGCAGGGCAGCCGTGCAACACGTTCTTTGTTGTTAGCCACGCAGAAAGAGGTGAATGGATTGGCGTTGTTGATTGCACAACGGCCGTTATTGCCTGAACTCATCGCTCAAAACGAAAAAAATGAACTGCGAACCTTCTTGAACGATTTACGTACAGGCACTGACTTAGATATTCTGTTAGTATGTGACCCTTCCCAGCAACTGATTGTAACTGTCGGTGATCCAGTTGATGATGATTTGTGTCTGCAAATGACTGTGCCTGG
>CAYGMR010000029.1:18987-22044 GCA_964350725.1 uncultured Ardenticatenaceae bacterium
ATCATCCGCCTATGTCATCGTCGGTATCGCCTTAGACGATACCTTTGTGTCTGAACTGCGCAGCCAAACAGGGTTAGACCATTCCTTGTTTGCGAATGGTGAAATTGTAGCCAGCAGTTTGCCGCCAGATGCTGTGCGCACAGCTTCAGCCCTGCTGGACGACGAGAATGGTAATGCGGTTTTGCGCTCCACTTTGCGTCTTGATGGCAAACCTTATTATGCAGCCCAATTGACATTAGACCAACCGGCAATCGTTGATGAAGTTGCTTTACAAGTAGCAAATATCACTTTAACGCAGCAGCGGCTTATCAATATCATGATTGGTAGTATTATTGTGGCCACGATCGTTGGTTCGCTATTGGGTGTTTTCCTGGCTCGGCGCATAAGTTGGCCTTTGCGCCAACTTACGCAAGCGGCGATGGCTTTGAGTACGGGTGATATGGAAACGGCCGTCACTGTCAATTCACAAGTGCAAGAAGTCAGTATGGTCGCGCAGGCGCTGGAAAAATCGCGAACTGATCTGCAAAAACTGCTCAATGAATTACGCCAAACCAACGCCTGGAATGATCATCTTCTGAAATCTATTTCTGAGGGGATTGTAGTGCTGGATGAAAACGGCCGTGTGACCTTGTTAAGCCCCGGAGCCGCCAGAATCGCAGGGTGTGTACAAGATGAGGCCTTGGGTCGCAGCAGCGATGAAATATTTCACCTGGCCGAAACTGACGAACCTTTCAGCCGCTTTTTGCCTCAACCCGGACATCCATACAAAGTGACATTGAGACGTGCAGATGAACGGCTGATCACCGTTGCCGTCACTGCGGCCAAACTTTCATTGCCCTCTATCGACAAGGCCGGTGTCGTGCTGGTTTTTCGCGACATCACCGATAATGAGCACATCCATCATCTATTAGGTCAATTTTTAGCCAATATAACACATGAATTTCGCACGCCCCTGTCCGCCCTGGCTGCTTCCACGGAACTGCTGATAGATCAGGCCGAATTTTTAACGGCTGCCGAGTTACAAGAACTGTTGAATTCTTTGCATTTGGGTGTTTTGGGTCTACAAACGTTAATAGATAATTTGCTAGAAAGTGCCAGTCTTGAAGCCGGTCGTTTTCGTGTCTACCCGAAGTCAATCAACCTGCGCAGCATCATCCAGGAAGCGGCCACAACAATGAAACCATTGCAAACGAAATACGACCAGCGTATACGTTTGGAATTAGCAGGGTCTTTACCGCAAGTTCAGGCAGATCCACGTCGTACCACCCAAGTCGTCGTCAATTTGTTATCTAATGCCATAAAATATAGCCCAGACGGCAGTGAAATTAGGATTACGGCCGTTGCGACAGACGATTTTGTGCGTGTGGCCATCGCAGATAGAGGCCCGGGAGTCCCGCCTGGCTACCGTCCCGATTTATTCCGTCGTTTGGCGCATCCGGGATTAGAAAGCAGCAAAGCTCAATATGGTGTAGGTTTGGGTTTGTCTGTCGTGAAAGCAATTGTTGAGGCGCAAGGTGGTCAGGTCGGTGTTGAGGATCGGCCCGGCGGCGGCTCGATATTTTGGTTTACGATACCAAAGGTCAGTGAACTATGAAGGTATTAATAGTAGATGATGATCGTACGCTTTCTGATTTAGTCGCTTTTACCCTGCGCCGCGAAGGGTATGAAACCCTGCAGGCGTTTGACGGCGCAGCGGCTCTGATCCGCTGGCGTGAAAACGATCCCGATTTGATCCTGTTGGATGTTAATTTGCCCAAGCTAGATGGTTTTGCTGTATGTCGTACGATTCGCCGCGAGCAGGCGGAGGTTCCCATCATTATGTTAACTGTACGTGATGAAGAAGATGACCTGGTTACTGGTTTGGGGCTGGGAGCCGACGATTATATCAATAAACCGTTTAGTCCACGCCATTTAGTGGCGCGTATACAAGCTGTCATGCGCCGCACGGGCAAAACACAAGTCGCATCTGTGCGTGAGGTGAATAATCTGTCGTTAGACAGTAATCGTCGTGAAGTGCGGGTTGGTGAGGGGCCCCCTGTTGCTTTGACAGCATTGGAAAATCGCCTGCTTGATTATCTAATGGCGAATGCTGGTCATGTGCTACCCAGCGATTCCATTATTAACCATGTTTGGGGGGCCGAAGGAGCAGATCGTGATATGCTGCGTCAAATTGTGCGCCGTCTGCGCAGCAAAATAGAACCTGATCCGGCAAACCCGATTTATATTGAGACCATTCCTGGTTTGGGTTATGGTTTTGCGCGATCTTAATGCGTCGTGCCAGGCATTTTGTAAGCATCTTTTAACTATTCAGGTGCTCCGGCCGTGTCTCCTGACCGAGCCGGATAGGGCTGTATAGTTACAGCGTCTTTTTTATGAACAGCTAGTTATTAATATATCCCCGTCATTTTGTCACAACTTTATCACAAGTTGATCATCATATTTATCATTTCCAGCGTTTAATCTACAAACAAAATTTATGGCTAGGGGATTGAGGCGTGTAGCCTCTCCTTATGTTGTGGAGGTTTGTAATGGTAAAGAAACTGTTTTTGATTAGCTTGTTATTCGTGAGTGTGCTGTTAACAGCCGCCGTGCCCGTAGCCGCTGAAAACAAGTGGCAGGGAAAATATTGGGATAATAAAACCATGTCTGGCGATCCGGTATTGGTGCGCGAAGAGGCTGACATCAATTTTGATTGGGGTCACAATGCCCCTCCTGGTGTGACAGGCGATCAATTTTCGGCCCGCTGGACAAAGACCTTAAATGTGCCTGCTGGCACCTATCGGTTTACAGGCACGATGGATGATGGCATGCGTGTTTGGGTAGATAATGCTTTGATTCTTGATTCCTGGTACGACAGCCAGGTGCATTCGTTGGCATCAACACTTTTTCTACCCGCTGGTGATCATCAGGTGAAGGTTGAATATTATGATGCGGGTGCTCAGGCGGTTGCTAAACTGACGATCACACCGCAAGATGTTGCCATTAGCCGTTGGCGTGGCGAATATTTTAACAATACGACCTTATCAGGCGTGCCTGTGTTAGTGCGCGATGATGATA
>CAYGMR010000030.1:0-2504 GCA_964350725.1 uncultured Ardenticatenaceae bacterium
GACCTCATCTAGTAGCCCAGGCATTAGTCTGATGCAAGAGGGATTTAGCTACATCGCCGGTTCTGATATCCCAGTCGTGATTATTGATATCATGCGTGTCGGCCCCGGCCTGGGCAATATTCAACCCAGCCAGGCTGACTATAACCAAGTGACTAAATCAGCCGGCCATGGTGATTTTCATCCCATTGTATTAGCCCCCGCTAATGTGCAAGAAGCCATTGATTTTACCGTGTTGGCTTTTGACTTGGCTGAAAAATATCGCACGTTAGTCTTTGTGGTGGCTGATGGTGCGATTGGGCAGATGATGGAACCAGCCAAGTTGCCCCCGATGCGCAGTTTAGAAGAGAAACGGCCGTCTTGGTCCCTCACCGGTGCAAAAGGCCGCGACAACAATCTAATCAGTTCACTCTACATGGGCGCAGATAATCTCGAAAAACTCAATCTCGACTTGCAAGCTAAACTTCAACACATCCAAATGAACAACGAAGTTCGCTGGGAAGAACAAAACACCGACGATGCCGACATTATCCTGGTAGCCTTTGGTACCTCCGCCCGTGTCGCCCAATCAGCCATGCAAAAGCTGCGCAGGGAAGGCCATCGTATCGGCCTCTTACGACCCATCACGTTGTGGCCATTCCCCACAGAAGCATTAGAAAAAGCAAGCCGTAAGGCCCAGGCGTTCCTGGTTGTGGAGATGAACGCCGGCCAAATGCTGCACGACGTGCGCGAAGCAGTTGGCAATCAGATCCCAGTTGAGTTTTACGGCCGTTTAGGCGGCCAAATCCCCATGCCAGAAGATGTCGAGACTGAAATTCTCAAACTCATGAACAAAATAAGTACACAATCAACAATCGCTATGGAGGGCAAAAATGGACACATTCGTTAAGGAACCCACCGAAAAAGTCGTCTACACGCCACCGTTGGCACTTACCGATACCTATACCCACTATTGCCCTGGTTGCACACATGGCACAGCGCATCGGCTTGTCGCTGAAGTCATCGACGAATTAGACATCCGCGAACGTGCTGTTTTGGTGGCCTCGGTGGGTTGTTCGGTATTTTCGTATAAATATTTTTCTGTGGATGCCTGTGAAGCAGCCCACGGCCGTGCACCAGCAATGGCAACCGGCATCAAACGAGTCAATCCAGATAATATCGTTTTTACCTATCAAGGGGATGGCGACCTGGCTTCCATCGGTATGGCCGAAATCATCCATGCCGCCGCCCGCAGCGAAAAAATCACTGTCATCTTCCTCAACAATGCGATCTATGGTATGACCGGTGGCCAGATGGCACCCACAAGTTTGATTGGTCAAAAAACCAATTCATCTCCATTTGGTCGTGATGTACGCCAAGCCGGCTATCCGATTCGAATGGCAGAATTGCTATCAGACCTCGATGGCACAGTTTACAGCGTACGGCGCAGTTTGCATGATGCCAAACATGTCATTCAGGCTAAGAAGGCGATCAAAACCGCCTTCCAGGCGCAAATCCAAGGTTTAGGGTTTAGCATTGTGGAATTATTGTCTACCTGTCCCACGAACTGGGGTATGACACCCGTCATTGCGTGCGAGTGGGTGCGCGACAACATGGTTCCCTATTACCCACTTGGCGATTTTAAGGTTGCGGATGAATTGCAAACACGCAGGAACCAAAAAAAATAATGGTCTATGTATCTTAGTTGACACGGATAATAAGAAACACCCATACAAAAATATCTGCGTTTCCATTTATCTGTGTCCTTAAGGTTTTAAGGAGCCTATTATGACTACTCCATGGAATCATCGCTACGCACAACGTATGCAAGGGATGGGCAGTTCGGTCATTCGTGAACTGCTCAAGCTAACACAAAATCCAGAAATTATTTCGTTTGCCGGGGGCTTACCAGCACCAGAAGTCTTTCCAGTAGACGCATTTCAAGCAGCAGCCTGCCGTGTTTTAGATAAACATGGATCACAAGCATTGCAATATGGCGCCACCGAAGGTTACACCCCACTGCGCGAGTGGATTGTGGAATATATGTCGCGCTATGGCATTGAAGCGGCCGTTGACAATATCCTCATCACCAGCGGCTCACAACAAGCACTCGACCTTATTGGCAAGGTGATGATCAACCCTGGTGACTTAATCCTGACAGAAAAGCCTACATACTTGGGTGCTTTGCAAGCATGGCGTGCTTATCAAGCCGAATTCACCAGCGTGCCGATTGATGATGAAGGCATTCGCATCGATATGCTTGAAGAAGCACTATGTGGCGGTCCCAAGTTCATGTACATTCTGCCAAACTTCCAAAATCCAGGCGGGGTAACACTTTCACTCCAACGCCGCAAACAACTCATTGAAATCGCCGACCGCTATGGCGTGCCCATCATTGAGGATGACCCCTATGGTGAACTGCGCTATGAGGGCGAACATATTCCCCCATTGGTAGTGTTAGACGCAGAGAGATTAAACGGCCACTTCGGCGGTGCTCAGCACAAGCGTTCCGGTTACAGCAACGGCCA
>CAYGMR010000030.1:2604-7888 GCA_964350725.1 uncultured Ardenticatenaceae bacterium
CAACGGCCATGGCTACGTGCGTGGCAATGTCATCTACACCAGCACATTCTCAAAAACATTAGCACCTGGCCTACGCTTAGCCTGGATTGTCGCGCCGAGCGAAGTTATCAACCGCTGTGTCATGGCTAAACAAGGCATGGATTTGCATACCAGCAGCTTTGTGCAAATGACCGCTTATGAAGTTTTACAGGATGATTTCTTGCGCCAACATGTACACACCATTCGTGAAATTTATGGCGAGCGGCGTGATGTGATGCTGGCGGCACTCGAACGTTATTTCCCAGCAGGCGCACGCTGGACACATCCACATGGCGGTTTATTCTTGTGGGTGACTCTGCCAGAAAGCATCGACACCGTAACTTTGATGGACAAAGCCATCGCCAACAACGTCGCCTATGTACCTGGCAGCGCATTTTATCCCGATGGCACAGGTCACAATACTTTCCGCCTGAACTTCTCCAACGCCCAACCAGACATGATCGAAATTGGCATCAAACGTTTGGGTGAGGTATTAGCTGAAGAATTAGAACACACACACATATATGAGCCTGAAATGGAGCTCGTTTTTGCATGATTTATGATTAGGAACACGGAGAACCACGGAGAAGGCACGGCGTTTCACAGAGGTTTTGGGAGATTGTTTGGAATATCAAGTGGTTTTGAAATCAATAAACAGCTTGAGAAACCACATTTCTCCCTTCCTACTCCGTGCAACTCAATTTAACCTCCGTGCAATTCCGTGTTCCTTTTGGAGCAACAGTATGGAAACTTCGATAATTATTTCTGGATTTGGGGGACAAGGGGCTTTATTTGCGGGGCAGCTATTGGCGTATGCGGGGATGGACAACGGCCGTTTCGTCACCTGGATTCCCTCGTATGGCCCTGAAATGCGCGGTGGCACCGCCCACTGCATCGTGAAAATCAGCGAGGAACCGGTTGGCGCACCGATAGTACGCCGACCCGATGTCGCGATTGCCTTCAACCAACCCTCCTTTGAAAAATACGACTCGCTCGTGAAACCGGATGGTTTATTGATTGTGAATACATCAATCGTCGATGCTGTGTCACAACGTGATGATATTGATGTTATCTACGTGCCCGCCAACGGCATCGCTGAGGAATTTGGCAACACCAAAATGATGAATATGGTCATGCTGGGTGCATTGGTAGGACGACGTCCCATACTTACGCTGGAAATGATCAAACAAGCGCTGCATGACCATTTACCGGCACGCAAACAAAAATTCTTGGCGGGAAACCTCATTGTTTTACAACATGGGTATGATATTGGGTTAAAACAGCCCAACCCCGTTTGAATGGAGCATCATGATTTTGTCACTTTTCCTTGAAAGGTGGCAATGTTGTTTTGCGAATTGTTGATATGAGATGAGAAGCGAGCCTGTCGAAGTCTAGACTTCGACAGGCTCGCTTCGCGTCTTGCAATGACATTACAGCTACAGAACTTCCACACGCCTCTTTTATGATGGTCAGTTGTCATGCCTCTTGCTGCCCTATACAATTCATTTAATTAAATCTGATCAGGGATTATTGGATTTCTATATCCTTGAAATTATTTCGAGAATGACTATGCTGCTTGCAATCGACATTGGCAACACAAATATTACACTTGGGGTGTGGGACGGCCGTATCTGGCAAAAAGTGTGGCGGCTGCGCACAGCACATGAACGTACAGCTGATGAATACGGAATTATGCTAAAGAACTTGCTGCGCGAAGCCAGTTTACTGCCCGCCATCACGCAAATCATTATGTCAAGTGTTGTGCCCGCACTAACTTTGCCGTTCAAAGAACTGAGTCAAACCTACCTCAATCTGGACGTTTTAACAGTTGGGCCAGAACTAAAAATGAACATTCGTGTCACGACGGATAATCCAAATGAGGTCGGCGCAGACCGCATCGTCAACGCAGCTGCTGCTTATCATTTATTCAAAGGTCCCAGCATCACAATTGATATGGGCACAGCCACAACTTTTGATGTGGTGAACGCTGATGGCGCTTTGATTGGCGTTGCGATTGCACCGGGCTTGCGACTGGCAGCAGATGCGCTGGCGGCACGCGCCGCCCAATTGAGCCAGGTGCCATTAGAAGCACCCCCTACTGCGATTGGACGCAACACCGTCCAGGCAATGCAATCTGGCCTCGTTTTTGGTTATGTCGCGCTTGTCGAAGGCATGGTTGCACGCATAAAAAAGGAACATCCAAATCAGGATCAACCCATTCACATCATCGGCACTGGTGGTTTGATCAATATCTTGCGGCCACACACACACATCTTCGACACGGTTGATCCCTGGCTGACGTTAACTGGATTACGGGTGATCAATGAGTCTATACGGGGTGAGTTATGAACGGCCGTAAAAGCTTGTTAACATGGACAGAAAAAAATGTGGATAAAAAATATAGCCAAATTCCTTTTTATCCGTGTCATCCAAAATCACACCGCATGATACGCAATACGCAATACGTAATATTTTTCATAACAATTATGGGGCTGTTGCTAACGGCCTGCCAACCAGTTCTCTTAGATCCGCCACGTCTCGCTACTGTCACTGCTCGCAGCCAGATCACACCAACGGCAACGGCCGTTCCCCTCATTCTACCGGCCCCAACAGCTACCCCTGGTGCAGCAAATGCCATCACCAATGACAATCCTGAACAACAAAATGAGCAACTCACCATTTGGATCAATGAAACCTCGCCTGAACACCAGGCGGTGATGCAAACCATGATGGCTGAGTTTCACGCGGAAAGCGGCATTGACGTGGCCTGGCAAATGATCACACCCGCTTTACTGCCTGAATTGGTAAATACGGCCGTTCTCTCCGACACCTTACCCGACATCATCCTACACCCAATCGAATACACAGCAGGTTGGACTGAACGTGGCATCTTGGACAGCACAATTGCAGAAACCGCGGCAACCCAAATCGGGCAAGACACCTTTGATCCGGCTGCCATAGAACTGGCAATCAACAATAGCACGCTTTCTGCACTGCCGAGCGATGGATTTAAACAACTCTGGCTTTATCGCTCAGATTGGTACGCGGCCAACAATATTTCACCACCAGAAAACTACAATGCCATGCTGCGCGGAGCCGAAGCGCTTTTTGAACGGCGCACAGGCGAATTGATTTCCGGTTTGGTCGTGCCCACAGAATCTAATTTAGTCAACACACACCGCGTTTTTGAACAAATCGCCCTGGCCAATGGCTGTGACCTGATTGACACTGCAGGCGAAATACAATTTTTGGAACCGGAATGTCGGGATGCGCTCGATTTTTATTATTCAATCATCAACCAATTCAGCCCGCCTGGCGTACAGACGGATATTAGCGCGCAAAATGCTTTTCTAGACGGCCGTACAGGGCTCATCATGACTTCCCCTACTTTGTTGACTGAACTGGGCACAAATGATCTCGCCACCAATACCGGCATCATCACCGCCATTTCTGGAGATGGTTCCGCAGCAAGCCCGGTTGAATTTAGTAATTTAACCTATTTGGGTTTTACACAGGAAGCTGAGGAGGAAACGGCCGTTGCCTTCGCTGATTATTGGTTTAACAATGGCTATCCGCAGTGGTTGGCAGTTAATTCTGAACGTAAAGTACCCCTGCGCCTGGGCACAAGCGATAACCCCACCCAGTTTATCGGTGCTTGGGGCACCACACCCATCGCCAATGATCAAAGTCTGCAAGCGATGTTTGGACCTGAAGTCGTCGCCCAACTGCGCGATGGTATCGCTGAAGCACCACGCTGGGGCGTGCGTGAAGGGCAAGGCAGCTTAATCACAGAACTATACGAAAAACTCACCCTGTCTGTCGTGTTGCAAGAAATGTTAAGCGGCTACTTCAACCCCGCTAAAACCATTTTTGAAGCTTACAATCGGCTGCTTGAACTGATGCCTAACTACCAATACCCAATCATCCCATCGCCCACACCATTTGGAAATTAAGGAACGGAAATTTAATTTGCATCAACCAGTGCCATGATGGCTTGATGGGCTGGAATATTAAGCAAAAAGGATTGTCGCGTCGCGTCATCTGGCAACAAGCTGGCACGCTCCGTAATCAATTGACGCGCCTCGTCTAACAGAACTGGGGCACGGGGATCAGCATGGGCTCGCAGGACTCGGTATAAACTCAAATAGATTTGAAAGGGTTCATCAGTTCCCTCCAAACTATTTTCAGCCATAAAAGACAGCACTATCTCCGCTTTTGCCAAAGCTTCATCTGGATTTTCTTGTCGCAGCGCTGCCACCGCCGCGCCAGCAGTCGCTTCCATGACTGTTTCGATATGGTTGAGAGCCAACCAACCGCGGCGGGCATGAGCAAAGGCATCAGCGGCAGCCTCCCACTGCTCAGCATCCAGGAAGAGATAACCAAGATGTAACCAGGCGCACGCCTCCGGATCTAACAATTTATTTTCAACTCCTAATCGTAATGCTTCACGTCCATGCAGTTCGGCCGTTTCCAGGCGACCGAGTTTACGATTAACAGTGCACAAATTGTGTAGAGCATGACTTTCTTGGAATGGATGGCCGATCTGCGCAGAAATCTGTCGCGAATTGTGGTGATGAACCAACGCCGCTTCATATTGACCCAACGCGGCTAGCCCAAAACCGGAAATATTTTCGATGCGTGCTTCCAGAAGTTGATCGCCTGTGGACTTGATTAACCGCAGTGCATTTTGTAAATGGCTCAGGGCATTCACGTAATCGTAACGATCCATCAGCACCATCGCTAAAGCGAGCGAATCTGCCTGTTCCTGCATTCGATTGCCCAGTGTACGATGAATATGCAGTGCCTGTTCTAAATAATCTTCTGCTTGCACGCGGTCGCCCCGATAATTCGCTACGTTGCCGAGAAGGCGCAGAATGCCACCTTCCCTTGCCACATCTCCAATCTGTCGCGCCAGTCCTAAAGCTGTTTCCAGATGGTGCGCTGCCAGGAAAGGATTGCCATATTGGGAATAGATAGAACCTAACAAATGCTGTCCCCACGCCTGACCGGCAACATCCTGGCATGAAACAGCCAAAGCTAAGGCCGTTTCGGCGCGGTTAATGGCTAATTCAAAGTTGCTTTGCACGATCGACATCTGTGCCAGCGCCATCATTAGATTCTGACGAAGGTGACTTGCAGCGGGATACTCTTCTGCGCTACGCTGCAAACGCAGCAGCGCATACTCAAATGCAGCTTCGCCTTCAGTACTCAAACCAGACGAATGATAGAATTGGATCAGACTGGTCAAACATTCCCCATCATACAA
>CAYGMR010000030.1:7898-10428 GCA_964350725.1 uncultured Ardenticatenaceae bacterium
TTGTTGTCGGCGCTCCAATGCCATGCCTGCCGCACATTGTCTAGTTCCTGACGAATTTCGGTTAAGGCAGCTTGTGGTGCTTCACCATGCAAGGCCTGGCTGCGTTGGGCTACAAAGTTCAAGTAGTAATCGCTGTAGCGCCGCCAGGTAAATTGTGCTTGCGCAATATTTTTATCAAGTTTCTCTAGCGCAAAACGACGTAATAATCCATGTATATCGTAACGGCCGTTGCCAGCCTCACGGATCAAACTTTTTTGGCGCAAACGAAACAGATTTATCAACGTGGCACCAACCACCTCAACGGCCGCTGCCGCTGAAAAACTACCCCGAAAGACAGCCAATTGAGACAGCACATCTTGCTCCTGAGTTGTCAGCAAGCGCCAGGAATGTTCAAAGGCAGCATACATGCTGCGGTGTTGGGGTGCGACATCACGCAATGTAGTTTGCAGCAGCTCTAAGCTGCTTTCTAATGCATATGCTATCTCGGCGCAGTCTAAATCACGAATCCAGGTCGCGGCCAGTTCGATACCTAAGGGCAGCCCCTCAACCAGCGCACAAATGTCCACAACGTGGGCGACGTTCTCTTCTGTCAATTCAAAGGATTTTTGCAACCGATAGGCACGATCACAGAAGAGGCGCACGGCGGCAAAATGCTCGGCTGTGGCCAATTCGTCTGCGTTCGGGATAGGTAAGCCATGCAGCCTATGCAAATCTTCAGCCTGAATATTAAGCCGCTCGCGTGAGGTTGTCAGCAGCATCAAGGCTGGCGCGTGGCGCAATAGTTCCAGCAGCAAATCGAGCAATGTGGCATTAGCCGTTCCCTCAACTAGCAGATGTTCCAGGTTGTCCAAAATTAGCAATATCTGTTTTGAGCGCAGTGCGGCCAGCACCTGCTGCTGGGGAGATTGGTCAGCATCGTCAAATGTCAACTCCAGTTCAGTTGCGATGGCAACAGGCACTTCAAGCGGCCGTTGCAGCGGAGCTAACGACACAAAATAGACACCATCAGCAAATAGATGACTATTCTGGCGGGCGACTTCCAGCGCCAGCCGTGACTTACCAATACCCCCTGGCCCCACTAATGAAATCAGCCGATAGTCACGCGCCAACAAGCGCTGCTTGAGTGATGCCAATTCCAGTTCACGACCGATGAAGGGGGTCATTTTATCGGGTAACGGTGTCATTAAATGTTTTGCAGGAGATGATTCCACAGTGACGGAGAGGCGACTTTTGCTACCAGCCTTGATTGATTGCCAGAGCAGGGTGGTTTCTTCTTCTGGCGCGAGTCCAAACTCAGTCAGCAAAATGTCACAAAGCAGGTCGTACTGCGCCAAAGCCTGTATACGCTGACCTTGTTGTGCCAAAAGCAGCATACGCTGGCGATGGGCAGACTCTTGCCAGGGCACTATCTCTAAAAGACGCTGTCCACTTTTTAAAGCTTCTTCAAGGCGACCTTGGGCTATATAACTCTCGCCCAGACGCGTAAAAACATCCACGGCTTGCTGCAAGAGGCGTTCGCGCCGTGCAATAAGCCAGTTTTCAAATAAATCGCTCTCACTAAGCACAAATCCATCCAGAAAAGGACCGTTGTAGAGGTTGGCTGCCCCCTGTAGCCAATCAGTACAGTCGAGGCAGGTAAGTGGGTTTTTATGCAGATGTTGGCGAACGGCCGTTTGCTGAACTTCAAAAGACAACACATCCACAAAAACATCGTCAACAAGCTCAAAGCGAATCCCCTGAGGCGACCCGTGCAGGAAAACGGCCGTCGCGTCTGCACCGCCTAAATCTTTCCGCAAGGCCATCAGCGTTTGGGATAAATTGCGTCGTGCGCGTTTTTCAGGGTAGTCTGACCACAGCAGCCCCGCCAAATGAGAGCGATCCAAACTGCGCCCGGCCCCGACAGCCAGGTAAGCGAGCAAGGCTTTGCTTTTTTGGCTGTAGAAACGGGATAACGGCCGTTTATCCAGCATCACCTCAAACCCATTAAAACATCTAATTTCTAGCATATTATAATTTCTAGCATATTAATCACACCAGACAAGTCTCCGCAAACCTATCAGATTTCGCAACACGATCATTCATGACACTTTTATGACACCTGCATGAGAGCCACCTTTTATGCTTTTGCAAATAAGGAATGGATACCCGCCTGCGCGAGTATGACAGTCGAAAATCACCTGAATAGGTACCAACAGAATTATCAATTAGGAGATCATACAGATGAATACCCTCAAAATTAAACAAATAATTGCTGCGCTATGGCTGGCTTTAGCACTGCTATGTGGCAGCAACCTGGCTGCCACCCAGTTAAACGTCGATATTATCCCCAGTGCACACGCCACAGCGTGTGGTCTTGGCGCTGGCAGTGGCGGTGGCTGCTAGCTTGACCTAGCCTCCGAATTGTCCATAATCGTCTGGAGGCTAATATTTACGCGCCTTTGCCCTTCCAAATTATTTAAACGCCGATACCCATCCAAGGCCGCCATAAAATACCCCTCAGCCTTTTCAAGTTGTTGGTTCTGGCTATAAA
>CAYGMR010000030.1:10438-14952 GCA_964350725.1 uncultured Ardenticatenaceae bacterium
AATTCTGCCTATACTTTCCCAGGATTTACAAATTCCTAACAGATTTGCATTTTCCTGATAAAGTTTTTGCGCTTGCTCAGCAACCATTTCTGCCTGCGCTATATCCCCCAATTTTTCAAAAGAGACAGCTAAATTAAGGAATATATGTGGAGATTCCCCATATTCACCGCTTTTTTCAACACAATCTAAGGCTTTCTGCAAATAGATAACACTTTCTTTGGGCTGATCCATTTCATTATAAAGATAGCCTAGATTATCTAGACCACGCAGCAAATTATGCTCATCATTTTCACTTTCCCAAATGTGACAGGCATTTTGTAAGTGCTCGTCTGCCTCTTTCCAACGGCCGTTTCGCAGGTAAAGTAACCCGAGGTGGTTATGCGTGTGGGCGCGCCCGTGTTGATGCGCTAACGCATCAAATATTTGCAGCGCATGGCAAGACAACGTTTCTGAGCGCCACCACTGCCCTTTTTCAATAAAGGCAAAACCGAGATTGGAGCAGGCGCGTGCCTCTTCAATTGGGTTATCGGCTTGTTTTGCCAAACGGATGACGTGCCGATAGTTGCGGATGACGCCTGTGGTGTCACCTTGGCGCTGCAAGGTACGGCCGCGCAGGTTTGTCAGGCTGATTTCGCCATCACTATCGGCCAACTGCTGCGCCATCTCAATCGCCTTTTCTAATGTTTGCTGCCATGCTTGCCAATGGCCGCGCCGCTCCATATAGCTGGAGAGTTCTAAAATCAACGCCTTGACTGCCGGCCAGGCGTCTGGCAGCAACAAGCCCAAATGCAGCGCTTTTAGAATGCCTTCTTTCTCTCTGTCCAGCACTGCAACGTCTATCTGCTGGATCGCTTGATCCGTTTGCCAATGGGCCACCATCGTCTGAATACGCGCGTTGAAACTGCGCCGCTCATCAGAAATGGTCCCTTCGACAAGCTCAGGGCGAGCCGCTTCGGCAAGCTCAGGACGAGCTATCTCTAACTCCTCCTGCCAGTGCAATACTTCATGCATCAAAAAGGTTTCAGTTAAGCGGTGCAGGCGGTAACGCGGCTCGTCAAGCTCTCCACCCACCTCCACCAGAGAAAGGGTGCGCAAGCTGGTCAGCGCGTTCTGCAAAGGCAGACTCTTTAGCTGACTAACGATAGCAAGCTGGCTAAAGGTGCCGTTGGGAACGATGGGTAAACTTAAAAACAGTTGACGGCCGTTTTCATCCAACATCTGCCATGCCTGCCAATAGATATAAGCATAAAGCTGCTCAACCTGTGTTTCTTTTGCCAGCCGCAAATTGTCTAAAATATGATCCAGCGGCAAAAAATGTGCCTGACCGATTATCAATTTCAATGCCAGCGGATTACCGCCCACCGTGCGCACAATCTTTTGTAATGCTTCCTCGCTCGCTGCCATGAGCGGACGCACGTTTTGCAGGTCGGCCTCATGGCGCAAAAAAGCCAGCGCATCCGCCGCGTTTAAGGATTTGAGGCTGTGGCAAAAAACATCGCTCTCGTTTTGCAGGCTCATACGACTGGTAATCAAAAACTTGCTTGGCCCGACCAATGTGCGCAGCAGCGGCAGCAAGGTTAGATAATCAACGGCCGTTTCCAGGTTATCGACAACAATTAAACACGGCTTTTCTTTTAAGATCTGGGTGAGAGCGGCGCGTTTGGCTGCACGGCCGCTGATGGGGTATGGACCATCGGCAAGCTGCACAAGCAGCAAGTCAATAAGCGTGTCAACATCTAGGGCTGGTTTATGGGTAGGTTGGATGCCGCGCCCAGTCACATACTCTTCTTGTTTGGCACTCACCCAGCCGATGTCGGCAAAACGATCTTGCTCTAAAAAGTGACCCACCACCGCATTGGCTAATGATGTTTTGCCAATGCCACCTAACCCTTCCAGCGCGATTAGAAACGGCCGTCCAACTTGCGCTACCATTTTTATAATCTGCTTACGCGCCGCCTCAACCCCAAACAGCTTTTGTTCAGGCAATACCTCCAAACGCGCCAACACCTTGTAGCGATCTGGTCGGGATCGTTCTTGCGCTAAGAGATCGTCAGGAGCAATCATATGCGGCACAAATTGACCACGTATAAAGCGTATAAATGCGTCATGATGGGCTGCTGGAATTTGTAGATGCTCGGCCAGAAGCTGCGCGATTTGTAGAGACGGCCGTCTTAACTGCCCCTCAATCTTTTTGATCGTGTCAGGTGAACAGGCAACCAATTGCGCCAACGCTTTGCGCGTTAACCCTAATGCCTCACGCCTCTTGCGCAGCCACTCGCCAGCCGCATAAATCTCTGTCATTGGTTGTCCTCATTTGTCCCTCTTTTTGTCCCTATGATCCTACCACAGATGGAGACCAATTCCATATCACCAACATATATACTCAAATCATGGTTTTTGACCAATTTTAGAACAAGGGTAATGAAACCCCTATTATCATGCGGCTTGACCGCTAGGAGGGTTTTGTCGAAAAACTCGACCGAAGCACTATATGTGGCGGTCAAAAAACAACCCCGCCGCCACATATGGTAGTCAAAAGGCATTTTTCGACAGAATCCCATGGATTCAATTTATTCCCTATGTTTGCACTTTTTGTAAAAACCTGACTTGGAGTCAATTTTTGTCACGAATTTCACCAATTTCACGAATTAAAACGGCCTAAATCCGTGTAATTCGTGGCGATAAAAGAAAACTGCAAAGGTAATGTTTATTGTCAACGGGGTTGTTCCCGTTGCTACATATCATACGAGGAGCACATAATTATGAAACGTGTTTTGAAATGGATTGCTATTGTTGTGGGCGTCTTATTAGGATTGATCATTCTGCTGGGAGCGAGTGCTTACGGCGTCAGCGCCAGCCGGTTAAATAAGACGTATGAAGTCACTGCCGATTTCACCCTCGACGTCCCCACCGATCCCGAAAGTATCGCCGCTGGCGAAAAGTTAGCGACCGTCTACCTGTGCAATGATTGTCATGGGGCAAATCTGGCCGGTCAACTTTTCGTGGATGATCCCACCTTTGGCCAAGTCTACAGCGCCAATTTGACGGCAGGGGAAAATGGAATCGGGGCTGCCTACAGTGACGAGGAGATTGCCAGGGTGGTCTGGTATGGCGTGAAGCCAGATGGTTCACCGACGGTGGGGATGCCTGCCGAATTTCACCAGGCGATCCGTATCACCGATATGGAAAATTTAATCGCTTATTTACGCACTGTGGCTCCGGTAGATACCGACTTTCCGCCTTCCAGCTATGGCCCGATGCTGCGCGTGATGCACGCGACCAATAACTTCCCCTTGATCCCTGCCGAAACGGTAGATGCCAGCCAGCCGCCGCTTGATCCTATCTCATTGGAAGATCCTCTGGCCTATGGGGAATATCTGGCCGCCTTTTGCGCCCACTGCCATATGGCTGATTTTGCAGGCGATACCGAGATGTTTAGCTCGCCCAATATCACCCCAGCAGCTATCGGCACCTGGACGGAAGCGGAATTTTTGCGGGCGATAACGGAAGGGGTACGACCAGACGGCACACAGCTTGACCCGCAAGAGATGCCTTGGGAATCAATCAGCCGTCATACAGATGAGGAACTGAAGGCATTGTGGGCTTATCTGCAAACGGTTGAGCCGGTCGCTGTGGCGGAATAGGTTGGGGGGAACGGCCGTTTTCGTAATGGTTAGCAGACGATAGCCTGCTTTTGAGTCTGGGCGAAGAGATTATGGCGGCCGACATTATTGAACGTGAAGAAACACCTCCCGGAGGGTTGTCTCGAAATGTTGAGAAGATATGATGAATATACGAAAAAATCAAGATAACCGTTTTAATAGAACTACCAAAATTTGGTGGCTGCTCATTGGTCTTGTAGTGGCTGGGTTTTATGTGGGTATACGGCCGTTGCACGCTGCCAATGCAGTCGTGGGCACAGGCACTCCCGCTAGCTGCACTGAAGGCACTTTCGACTCAGCGCTGTTTGCTGTGCAAAACAGTGGCGGGGGCACCATCACCTTCGATTGCGGGGACAATGTACATATCATTGTGTTTATTGCTGGTTTCACTGGCAAGATAATTGATGAAAATGTAATCATTGATGGTCAAGACAAAATCATTGTGAATGCCTTTAATGAAAGGCGGCATTTTTATGTAAACCCTGGCGGAAATCTTACGCTGCAAAATATCCATTTAATTCAAGGTCGTAACAATATCGACGGTGGCGGCTCAATTTATAACCTGGGTGCGTTAACGCTGGAAAATACAACCATCACCGATAGCAATGCCGATATAAACCAAACGAGTGGTGCGACTGGTGGCGCCATCAAGAGCGTCAATGGCACTGTAACTATCATTGATAGTCGCCTTGAAAATAATACAGCCGCCAGCGGGGGTGGGTTGGCACTGGATGGTGAGTTGGCCGACGCTACAATTACCAACAGCATTTTCCGTAACAATCGGACAACAAACAGTTCATTTGGTTTTGGCGGTGGCATTGCAACTTGGGATGGTGCAGATGTGACCATTCG
>CAYGMR010000030.1:14962-21801 GCA_964350725.1 uncultured Ardenticatenaceae bacterium
AAAGTAACGAGGCAAAGCTTGGTGGGGCTGTTTATAGTCCATCTGTTGATACGACAGTTTCAATAGAAGCCGCTTCAAATTTGAACAGTAACAGCGCAACGCTGCAAGGGGGTGGCATTTACAATCTCAATGGCATAATCATAGTCGACAACAGTGGTCTATCGGAAAATACAGCGCCTCTCGGAGGCGGCATTCTTAACAGCGGTACCATCACAGTCAGCAACAGCACTCTTGCGAGTAATTCGGCGGTTGAGGGTGGTGGTATTTGGAATGAAAGCACGCTCACAATAAGCGACAGCACCTTAGCGGACAATATGGCTAGTAATATTGGCGGGGGCATTTTCAATAGCAGCTCCGACAGTGGTGGTACAATCACGGTCAGTAACAGCACCTTTTCCAGCAATTCGGCAGTCAATGCTGGTGGTGGCATAGCCACATATAACATGCTTGAAATGGGCAACAGTACTTTCTCGGGCAACACAGCCAATGCCGGCGGAGGCATTTTCAACAAAGTCGGCACATCTGACATTGAAAGCAGCACCCTGTCCGACAATTCGGCCAATTCTGGGAGTGGTGTTTACAATAGTGAAGGCTCGACGACCCTCAGCAACAGCATTATTGCCAATAGCATGAATGGGAGCGATTGTTTTGGGACGATAATTGATGCTGGTTACAACCTGGTTGAAGATAATAGCTGCGGTTTTAGCGGCGGTAGTGATCCAAAACTAGGCCCTTTGGCTGATAACGGTGGTGCCACATGGACCCACGCCTTGCTTCCCGGTAGTCCGCTGAGTAATTTAATTCCGCCGGGATCATGTATGTTAACTGCGGATCAACGCGGCGTAGCACGGCCACAAAATACAAATTGCGATGTCGGTGCCTATGAATTGTGGCAGCTCAATATCGGTGTGAACTCGCCCTCTGAGCTCACACTTATCTGGGAAAATGCAGCTGCAAACTGTGTGTATGATGTGTACGAAGAAACCACCCCTTATTTCACACCGACTAATGCTACTTACACTGGTCAAAGTTCAGGCGTTGTTTATCCGCAGCTTGGGGATGTGGTGACAAACTATTTCTATGTCGTTGCGGCGATGTGTGATGGCGTGTCACCCGGGGAAGGGACAACGGCCGTTTCCAACACAGTTGGCGAGTTCGATTTTGCTCTTGTAACAAGCAATTAACTTGTAACCAGCAATTAATGAGGAATAAAGTATCCTGACATACAATATTCAAATTCGTGTTGACATGATACAGTTCGCGTGTTATTATGCGCCCACAATGACAATTTTAATCGTTGCTTTGAGCTTTTACTTTTATTTTTACTTTTTTAACCAACCTAAGCCGCACTTGTTAGCGCATAGGTCGGTTTCTTCTGGCAGGTAAAAGCTAAAGGGAACAAAGACTATATTTCAACAAGACGCGGCTTAAAAAGCCGCGTTTTTTTTGTTTTATAGGCATATATAAAGAGGAAAAGAACATGACGCAATCAAATGGAAGCAATGGGAATCATCAAGTTGTGCAGATGCCAAAAGTACGCGGCGTACGCGGAGCCACAACCGTTACTCAAGACAACGCTGATGAAATTTTGGAAGCAACACGGGATTTACTCAATATGATCGTGCGTGTCAATGATATCGATATCGACGACATCGCCAGCATCACTTTAACCACTACCAAAGACATCACGGCCACCTATCCTGCATTTGCAGCACGCCAGCTTGGTTGGTTCGATTTAGCGTTGATGTGTGGTCACGAAATGGAGGTGCCTGGTGGTCTACCCATGTGCATCCGTGTGCTCATCCATTGGAACACAACCAAAAGCGCAAATGAGATTGGCCATATTTACCTGCGCGAAGCTAAGGCATTACGCCCAGATCGTGATAACATTCCCCCCATTCGACCCGTGCAAATGAGTTACATGGATGCAGCCATGAAAGTTTTAGCACACGGTTGGTAAAGATATTGTGAACTGCATATTGCGTAAATCAACCTGTTTACGCAATACGCAGTTCGTAATAAAATTTATTTAAATTAAATAAGAGAGAAATTGTTATGATTATTATTATGAACGTGAATGCGACCGTACGCGAAAAATCTGCGGTTATTTCAAAGGTCGAAGACAGTGGCTGTAAGGCCAATATTTTTGAAGGAGTTGAACATATGGTGATTGGTGTGATCGGCGACGGCCGTCCTCTGAATCCAGATAACGTTCGATTAATGCCCGGAGTGGAAAGAGTCGTACCTGTGCTCAAGCCGTTCAAAGTAGCCAGCCGTGAATTTAAGCCCGCCGACACCTGTTTCCCGATTGGTGATTATATGGTGGGTGGTGATGACTTTATCATCATGGCCGGGCCCTGCTCGGTAGAAAGCCGCAGCCAGATCATGGAAACGGCACATGCTGTCAAAGAAGCTGGCGCACATATTTTACGCGGTGGCGCGTTCAAACCGAGGTCATCCCCCTATTCCTTCCAAGGCTTGGGTGAAGAAGGGTTGATCTATCTTAAAGAAGCCAGCGAAAAATATAATATGCCGTTCATCACAGAAGTTATGGAACCGGCCTTGGTTCCATTGGTTTCCCAATATGCCGACATTTTACAGATCGGCGCACGCAATATGCAAAACTATGCATTGCTACATGCAGTCGGCCGCTCCCAACATCCTGTTTTACTCAAACGAGGGATGAGCAGCCTGATTGAAGAATGGTTGATGTGTGCCGAATACATTCTCAGTCACGGTAACACCCGCGTGATGTTGTGCGAGCGCGGCATCCGCACGTTTGAAACCTATACACGCAATACATTTGACATCAATGCCATTCCCGTCGCTAAACATTTGTCTCATCTGCCTGTGATTGCAGACCCCAGTCACGCTACGGGCAAATGGGAATATGTGGCAGCGGGTGCCAAAGCCAGTGTTGCCGCTGGTGCAGACGGGATTATCCTTGAAGTGCATCCGCGTCCCGACGAAGCGTGGTCAGATGGTCGTCAATCTTTAAAACCGGAAAAATTTGCTGAACTGGTACATCAAATGAAGGCAATTGCAACGGCCGTTGACAAAAACATCGTTGATCCCACCCCAGCAGCAGACCCAATGTTGCAACCAGCATAAAAATAGTTATGAGCCTCACGACACGCGAATCCCCCAAAGGTAAGCGGGTAGCATTGTTTGTCACCTGTATGGTAGATACGCTCTACCCACAAACCGGTTTAGCCAGTGTCGCCCTCTTGCGCAAACTTGGTGTTGACGTCTATTTTCCGATGGACCAGACTTGTTGCGGACAACCCGGCTTCAACGCTGGCTACAGGAAAGAAGCCTGTTCTGTAGCCAGCCAGGCTCTACGTGCCTTCAAAGATGCTGACGTGATTGTGACCCCTTCCGGCTCTTGTGCCGCGATGATTCGGCATGAATACCCGCAGCTCTTTGCAGATGATCCGGTCTTCGGTCCACAGGCTGAACGTATGGCAGCCAACACCTGGGAATTAACCGAATTTATTGTTGACGGCCTGGGCGTTACTGATTTAGACACACACCTTCCACAACCCCAAACCTTTGCTTTCCACGATTCATGTCACGGTTTACGTTTGTTAGGGTTAGGCAGTGCTGCGCGCACATTAATCACCAATACCACCAATGCAACTATTGTGAATTTGAACGAAAGTGATGTGTGTTGTGGCTTTGGCGGCCTGTTTGCAGTCAAAATGGCAGCGGTCAGTGGGGCCATGTTACAGCGCAAAATCGACAATATCGACAGCTGTACGGCCGATACGATTTTAGTCGGTGATGTGAGCTGTTTGGCACATATGAATGCCGGTCTACAAAAACAAGGCAAACCGCCGCGTGTACGCCATATTGCTGAAGTTTTAGCAGAAGGGCTTGGGGGACAACATGCAAAATAAGTCCAATCAATTCATCCCCGCTGCTGAAATTGCAATCCATGATGCCGATTTACAAACGGCCGTTTCCTTCGCCACCGATTCTGCATCCAACAAACGCCAATCAGCCATGTATACCTATGGCCATGAGCATGGTGAAGCAGTGCGTCAACAAGCTGCGGCAGCCAAACGCCGCACTTTACATAACTTACCCGACTTACTCGAGCAAGCCGAAACCAATATGCAAGCCAATGGCATTACGGTTTTGTGGGCAGCTGATGCCGCTGAAGCCAACCAACATGTACTTAACATAACGAAAGAGCATCAATCCAAACTGATTGCCAAATCCAAAAGCATGCTCAGCGAAGAAATCGGACTGAATCATGCTCTGGAAACGGCGGGACTCGAGGTCATCGAAACTGACCTGGGTGAATACATTTTGCAGCTTAGTGGTGACAATCCCAGCCACATCATTGCCCCCATCATCCACAAATCCAAAAACAGCGTGCGCGACACCTTGATGGACAAAGCCAACATGCCCGCCACCGATGACGCTGCCGAGATGACGCATTATGCACGCGCCATATTACGTGAAAAATTCTTGCAAGCGGATATGGGCATCACAGGTGGCAATTTCATTATCGCAGAAACAGGAACCATTGGACTGGTCATGAATGAAGGCAACGGCCGTATGGTCACCAGCCTACCGAATGTACATGTCGCCTTAATCGGCATCGAAAAAATCGCCGCCACCGTGGAAGATTACGCCACACTCACGCAGCTGCTGCCACGCAGCGGCACAGGCCAAACATTAACGGTTTACACCAATATGATCAACGGGCCCCGCAAAGCGGATGAAGTCGATGGGCCTGAGCATGTGTATGTGATTTTGGTTGACAACGGCCGTTCGAAAATTTACGCCAGCGACTATGCCGAAGCATTGGCTTGTTTACGCTGCGGCGCCTGCCTAAACGCCTGCCCTGTCTATCATGCCACCGGTGGCCATGCGTATGGCTGGGTCTACTCTGGCCCCATCGGCGCGGTGATCACACCCTTGCTAACAGGTCTCGAAAATGCGACCCCTTTGCCCTATGCCAGCAGCTTGTGTGGCATGTGCAAACAGGTCTGTCCAGTCGATATCGATCTGCCACGTATGCTGCTCGATTTGCGCCACGACCTGGTTGAACAGGGCTTGACCGACCGCATTTGGAATTGGGGCATGCGTGGATGGGCGACAGCCTTGAAATCACCCAAGTTGTACAGCGCAGGCATAAAATTGGCGGCTTGGGGTGCGCCCAAAATGCCCGGTGATAGTTTGCCTGGACCCCTCAGCGGCTGGACAGATTCACGGACCCCACCCGAATTTAGCCCCAAATCATTCCGGCAGTTATGGCAGGAACAAGAGGGGCAATCCACAGACCAGAGCTGAGCAAAGTTGAAGTGTTAATGCAGATGAACATAGATAAGAATGATAGTCGTGGACAGATTTTACAAAAGTTACGGGCAGCACAACGGCCGTTTCCAGATGCCCCCCCCCCACCAACAGAATACCGCCCCGTTGTGCCGCGCATCAACACAGATGTAGAAAGCCTTACAGCACAATTTGTGACTGCGGCTGAACAGCTTGGTTGTGTCGTGCACAAACCAGCAACGGCAACGGAAGGGGTAGCTGTTTTGTTAGAATTGATTGGGGAGGATACGGCCGTTTTTTCTTGGCATCCCGATCATATTCCCTTAACCGGGTTTGCCACAGCTTTGGCAGACAACGACATAAAAATCACAGAGGCGAGAGACGCTGATGCGCGAATTGGCATCACGGGGGCATCGGCGGCTTTGGCGGCAACTGGCAGCCTGGTTTTAGCCAGCGGATCAGGTGATGCCCGTGCGGCTTCATTACTACCACCAGTCCATATCGCCATTATCCATCGCGATCAAATCATCCCCGATCTCGAAAATTGGTTTGCTCAATACAAAGAAACCAATCTAGACAACATGCGCCAAGCAAGCAATATCGTCATCATTTCCGGCCCCAGCCGCACCGCCGACATCGCCTTACAAATGGTGATGGGCATGCACGGGCCACGCTCACTGCATATAATTTTATTAGATAACAAAAACAAGTTTTCTCCAGAATCCAATGACCGATAAGAATAATCTTCACTTAAACAACCCTTTTGACACCGAAACTTGGGAACTTTTGCCTTCGCTGCTTGATAATTTACCCAATCCTGTGCGCTTACATATGTGGGGTGATCCGAATATGTCGGCGTTAGAAAGAGAGGCGCAGCGTTTGGGCGAAGCGTTGGCACAACGTTTTGAACAGATTAAATTTGCTGTTTATCCACGACGCATCAACTATAATTTTTATCCGGTTTTGGGGGTTTTAGGTACGGATGGCGATGAACTGATTGATTATGGCGTGCGCATCATCGGCTTGCCAGCTGGTTTTCAAATGACATCGCTGATCGCAGCGTTGCAACAGGTTTCCTTCAAAGGGGCTTCAGTCGAACCAAAAACTCGTGTGCAACTGATGGGGTTAAAAGAAGAAGTGACGTTAGAAATTTTAACATCGGCTGATGATGAAAGCGGCACGCTATTGGCAAAATCAGGGTTTGGTTTGGCTGTGGTTAGTCCATTTATTCGCAGTTATTTGATAATGGCTGATGTTTTTCCTGAGACGGCGCTGCGTTACTCTGCGCGCTATTTGCCACATATTGTGGTCAACGGCCGTTACCACATTGATGATTTTGTCGAAGAAGAAGCGTTACTCAAACATATCGCCAAAGCACTCAAGTAAAAAAGATCACTTTTTCTCTTTTTCAGCATCCCGCAAACGTGCATCTGGCGTTGGCGAACCAGTAAAATAGGCTTCCATGCGTCTGCTCCAGCGACGCACTTTAGAACGACCACGCGCAACGATATAGCGTGTACGTTTCCACTCCCGATCCAGGCGCGTGACTTCCG
>CAYGMR010000031.1:0-21618 GCA_964350725.1 uncultured Ardenticatenaceae bacterium
CCTCTTCTCATTCGTAGTCACAGGCTAATCTTATCTTATTTTGATTATTTTGCGGCATTATAGATAGGCTATGATTAAGTTGCAACTACGAAAATGAAACTTTTACCACACCCTTGCGTAATGTTGATTGAGATTTCAGGAGATTGAATCGTTGAATGAAGAACAGGTCTGGCTCGATCAAGCCAGAAAAGGCGACAAGGTCGCCTTTGGCAAAATAGTCGAAGCATATCAAACCCCAGTCTATAACCTGGCGTATCGTATGCTGAGTAATTCAGGCGAGGCCGAAGAAGCAGCCCAAGAGGCTTTTATTCGCGCCTTTACACGCCTAGACAGTTACAATCCGGCACATAAATTTAGTACCTGGATGCTTTCGATCACATCAAACTACTGTATTGATCTGATACGCAAGCGGCGGGCACTGCTGTTGTCGATTGATGAACCATTAGCACCACATCCGGCATTGATGAGTGACAGAGATAAAGGACCCGAAGCACAAATGGAACACAGCCAACGCGAAGAGATGGTACAAACATTGTTAGCGGACTTACAACCCGAATACCGTCAGGCTGTGGTATTGCGTTATTGGTATGAATATTCCTATGAGGAGATTGCCGACATGATGGATACCACCGTTAGCGCCATCAAGTCGCGGCTTTTTAGGGCACGTAAACAATTAGCAGAAATTGGCTTGGAGAGAGGCGTCGTGCCCACATTCGCAGCGGAAACTGTATAAGAAGAGGAGACAGATTATGGAAAAAGATCTGGAACATGAAAGCACATTTGCACTGATGATGGACGCATTAGATGAAGAGCTTTCCAACGATAATCGTTTTATTTTGGAGAGTCATTTGCAAACGTGTCCAGATTGCCAGCGTGAATGGTTGGCATTAGTTGCCATTGATACGTTATTCCGACAAACCCCGGCAATTAGCCCGGCTGCTGGATTTACACAACGTACATTGGCGCGTTTGCCTAACCATAAAGCACGCATGTGGGCAATCAGTGCTGTTTACGGATTGTTGCTGCTCAGCGGCATCATTCCTGTTTTATTAGTTGGTTTGTTCATCACACGGTTTGGCCAATTCCTCACACAGCCAGCATTAGTTGAAAGTGTATTGGATTCATTAAGAAACGTCGCACAGATATTTGGTACGATTCTAACCGCACTGCTGAATGCAGCTGGTCAATTCGTGATAAACCAACCGACTGTTATTGGTTGGTTATTAGTCATGGTAGGCATTGTGTTTGTTTGGGGTGGTGTGTATCGTCAATTATTAGGACAACCCCAAAACAGATTAGTTCGTAGGGAGAATTAACGTGAAACGTATAAGTTTGATTTTTATTGTTTTGTTACTGCTAGTTGTGCCCACGGGTGCAGTACTGGCGGCTCCCTATTTTGACCAAGTGGTACGCGAAGGAGATACTGTCAATAATGATGTGATTATTTTTGATGGTGATTTGGAAATCAGAAGTGGCGGTACCGTTAATGGGGATGTGGTTGTCTTTAATGGTGATGCGATTATTGCGGGAACCGTTAATGGCGACTTGGTCATTTTTAATGGCGATCTAGAAGCTGAAGATGCTGCTCATGTAAATGGTGACTGTGTGCTGCTTAACGGTCAAATTGATGGTGAATCTGCGGGCAGTATCGGCTGCACAACGATTCAGGGTGAAGCATTCCCTGGCATGATGAAAGATTTTGATTTTGTGCCGCCTGTCCCACCTGTGCCCGCAGTACCCGATGTTCCTGCGGTGCCGACAGCACCTACCCCGCCCGTGTTTCCTGACAGTGGGAATCATTCTGGCAGACCGATGGGCTTCTTTGCGAATATATTAGGAGCGATTGGCAGCAGCTTATTGATGGGTGTGCTTGCCTTTGCAGTTGCATCGCTTTTCCCAACCCAGTTACAAGAAGTGAAGTCAACTGTGCATAAAAAAGCAGTGGCAAGTGGGGCGGTGGGTTTATTAACGGCCGTTGCCGTGACCTCCAACGTCACGTTACTACTGCTCATCTCTGCATGGCTTATCATCGTCTCTCTCGGGCTGCTTGGCTTCCCCATCGCCTTGGTCATTATGTTGGCATTTGTTGCCGCCATCATCTTTGGTTGGATCGCCGTCGGCACCTGGTTAGGTGGCAAGATCTTCCGTGGCAAGGGGCGCAGTTTTGCGATGGTCGCAGCCTTAGGCACCATTGTCCTGACATTGGGCTTGAACATCTTAGGCATGGTTCCCTTTATATTCGGCGAAACCATCCTGATGGTGATTATCAGTTGTGTCGGTCTGGGCGCGGTAACCTTGACCAAATTCGGCATGAAACCTTATCCACCATTAAGTGTGGATGAACAGGTCATTGTAGAAGAAAACAACGACAAGGTCTCGTCCGTAATGGAAACCTTACATATTGATGTAGAAGAAACAGAATAGTATTGGAAAAAGCAAGCGCCTTAAAACAAAAAAGCTCGTCCAAATTGGACGAGCTTTTTTGTTTGTAAACGTTTCTTTTGTTTGCTTATTTTTATGTAAATTTTGGCGCGATATTATCCATTTCATCAGCGATTTGACCATAAAGGTTGCCCGTTACGGCCGCTGAATATGGACCTGCCAAAATACTTATGACCACTGCTGCAACCCAACCAATGCATGGAATAATGGCTATCACGCTGGTTACCAAGCTGATCCCGAAACCCAATGCCATCGACACCAAAAAGACGATCAGGATATTGGCGATATTATCGCGAGCAATGCCCCATACTTCGCTAATGCGGAAGCAAGCACCAAAATCATCGCCACTCAAGACATATTGAATCACAATGGCCGGGCTGAGAAAAAAGAGGGCGATGGAGACCAACATAAGTAAACAAACCATCAGGCCAATCGTCACAGCTCCCAGTGTACCTACTGCGTCACTACCGCCGCCAAGTTCACTAAGCGCGCCCGTGGCAACCATGCCAATACACATGATAACCCATATCGGCAGGGTGTAGATTAATTGAGCCACAATGATCTTAAGGCCATCCATGAACAATTTGCCCCAATCTGTCCATTCAGGCATCGGCGTTTCGTCATCGTTCATCACATTGCGCACGATTCCTATCATCCAGCCCACGAGCAAGGGAATGGTGACAATAAATATTGTGATTAATGCACCAATTCCTAACTTACCAACCCAACGTTCATCATCAAATACATAACGGAATGATTTGCTAACATCCATAACCAGACCTCCTATTTTGAGTGAGAAACAATACTGCCTCTCACATACCATTAATCTTTTGGTTGATATTGTATGCGCTCCTATAGTCAACGTCAACTACTTTTTTAGGTCTTTGGCAACTGCGTAACTGAGTGCTAGAATGCGCGGCATGGCAAACGTTGTATTTATGGGCACACCAGATTTTGCTGTGCCGACCTTACGCACATTGATCGAAACACAGACGGTTGTGGGTGTTGTGACACAACCAGATCGGCCAGCGGGACGGGGCAGACAGCTACGGCCGTCGCCCATCAAAATCGTCGCGCTAGAAAACAATATCCCTGTCTACCAACCCAAATCGTTACGCAAACAAGCAGCGGCCGAGCCATTGGTTGCCTGGCAGCCAGATCTGATTGTCGTGGCTGCCTTTGGTCAGATTTTGCGCCCGCATGTATTAGAGTTGCCGCCACACGGCTGTATCAACGTACACGCATCCTTACTGCCGCGTTGGCGCGGGGCAGCACCGATCCAATCGGCGCTGATGGCAGGTGATGCGGAAACAGGTGTGACATTGATGCAGATGGACCCCGGTCTAGACACTGGTCCCATGTACGTGGCTGAGGCGATTCCAATTCATGCTGATGAAACGGCCGCTACCCTCCACGACCGTCTATCCATCTTAGGCGGCGAAATGTTGGCGCGTTATCTCGATGCAATTCTGGCTGGCACCATCAGTGCCACACCTCAAGATGACAGCCTTTCCACGTATGCGCCCATGTTAGAAAAAGAACTCGGCCGTTTAGATTGGGAACGCAGCAGCACCGAATTAGAACGCCATATCCGCGCTATGACACCCTGGCCAGGCGCGTTTACGACTTGGAACGGGAACGTGTTGAAAATTTTGACGGCGGATGTGGTAGATGTATCTGCAGACGGCCAACCCGGCGAAGTCATCCTCCAAGATGATCAACTGATTGTGCTGTGTGGCAGTGGTGGTCTGGCATTAGACACAATCCAATTGGCCGGCAAACGCGCCATGCAAGCGACAGATTTTGTTCGTGGGCGGCAGGATTTTATTGGAAGTGTATTAGGATAAGGTCGCAGGTAGCAGGTGAAAGCAAACTTTGCCCCTGCCACCTTAAACATTTAATATGAAAATTCTAGTTTATGGTGCAGGTGCAATTGGTGGCTATTTGGGCGGCAGATTATTCCAATATGACAATGATGTCACGCTTTTATCTTTGCCGTTCGCAATTGAACCAATAATTGAACACGGCCTCACAATTAGCGAGGCGGATGAAACGGTGACGTTACAACCGCCATGCGTAGTATCGTTGGAAGAGGCATTCGCCAACGACAACCAGTATGATCTGATTTTGGTAACGATGAAGTCGTATGATCTGGATACAGCGTGTACGGCAATTTATCCATTTATCAAGCAGCCCACGGTTTTTATGACGGTGGGTAATGGGATTGGGGTAGAACGGCCGTTTATCGAACAATTTGGCCCCCAACAAATCCTCGCCGGGTCACTCACCACGCCCGTACGCAAAGCGAATGACCATCACCTGATCATCGAACGGCCTGATCGCGGCTTGGGATTGGCCATGACGCAGCCAGGCATGAGTGCCGCTAAATGGGTAGATTTATTCAACAATGCCCACATCTTCACAATCAGCGCAGTTGATTATGAATCGATGAAATGGTCAAAAGCATTTCTGAATATCGTCGGCAATGCGACTTCTGCGATTCTCAACCGGCCGCCAGGTGACGTCTATCAGATGCCGGGCATGTTTGCTGTCGAAGTAGCCATGCTGCGTGAAACGTTGGCGGTGATGGACAAAAAGGGGTTGAAGGTGATGGATTTGCCAGGTTCGGCGGCACGTCAGCTTGCTTTTGGGGTGCGTCGCGTGCCAAAATTCCTGCTCAAACCAATTCTGACTAAGATTGTGGCGGGGGGTCGCGGCGATAAAATGCCCTCTTTTCAAATTGAGTTAGCATTGGGGTCTCAGAGAAGTGAGGTCATTTTCCACAATGGTGCCATCGCAGAAGCGGGTGAAAAAGTTGGTGTCTCTACGCCAGTCAATGCCACCTTAAATTCAGTTTTGATGCAAATCACAACGGGAGCGGTTGACTGGGCTGAATATGATGGACAACCGCAGCGGTTAATCAACCAAATTTCTTTAGCCACGCATTCAAATGCGCGGCTAAAGTGAAGAACACCTGTTGAAACTGCCCAGTGGACACGGTCAGGAGACCGGCCAGAGCTTGTTTAAACTATTTATGTTATAGATTACGGCGTTTGTAACTGTTTATCTGTTTTAGCGCGTTTCAACACACTTTCCTGCTGCGTTAGCTGTGGATTTAAATCCACAGTTTATTGCGCCACAAAACCGCCATCGACAGTCAATGTCGCGCCATTCGTGAAGGATGATGCATCTGAACACAGCCAGACAACGGCCGCTGCCACTTCCTCGGGTTCACCAAGACGTCGGCTGGGATTGCCCTTAATGGTGGCATCCGCAAATTGGGGCATGAATTCAATGGCGCGTTCGACCATGGGTGTACGCACAACGGAGGGACAAACGGCATTCACGCGAATATTTTTGCGTGCATATTCCAAGGCTGCTGATTTTGTCAGTCCAACAACCGCATGTTTACTGGCTGCATAGACCGGCAAACTATGCGCACCCACCAATCCAGCCACGGAGGCCATGTTGACGATGACACCGCCACCCTGCTTTAGCATCTGTTGGATTTCATGTTTCATACACAGCCAAACGCCTTTGACGTTAATCGCCATGATGCGATCAAAATCAGCTTCGTCGGTATCGGCTGTGCGTGCTGGCAAGCCCTCGATGCCAGCATTATTAACAGCACAATCGATACGGCCGTAACGCCCCACAATCGCCTGCATTAAAGCCAAAACCTCGGCTACCTGGGATACATCCGTGTGTTGAAATAATGCGTTTCCACCAAAATCTTCGATCGCGGCTGCAACCGCCTGTCCACCATCTTGGTCAAGATCAGCAATAACCACGTATGCGCCTTCTGCAGCCAACGCCAATGCAGAAGCACGCCCAATTCCTGAAGCCCCACCCGTAACCAAAACAACTTTTTCGCGCAAAGAAACATTCATCGTTGAGCTCCATCGTTCAGCTCACGGTTTACTTCTGCGGCTACTTGCTGCGCAAAGTAATCCCTAATCCAGTAAACCAAGGCACGCGCCGATTCAAGAATCCCAATCAAAGCCAACAAGTTGAGCAAAGTAAAAATGGCGACAACCACCAGGAGCCGTCGATTGTGGCTAATCTCGCGCAACTTGTCCCGTGCGTCAACGGTGTGCTTGCCCTTTCGCCGCTGTCCGCTTACGGCCGTTTCCAAAAGCGGCTCCGAACCCGTGTAAGTCGTATACACCATAGTCTGTGTTTGAATTAGTGCTTCCAAAGCCTGGAAAAATTTTCGTAGCTGGGCATTAGCGGTTGTTTGTACAAGGCGCGCTGTTTGGGGAGCAGCATTGTTATCAAGTAATAGTTCGCCTTGATAGGTCAATCGTATCTGTTTTTCGCCGACTTCCAAAAGCGTTATGTGGCCATAAGCCTGGATTGACCCATTTGGACCGCCGCCAACCACAGTCAGGTGCAAACTTTCGTACTCGACCACATCATGCAGATCAACAAGGCCGTTATATTGACCCGCTAGCGGGCCTCTATTGATATGCATGGTCAAATCAAATTGACGCGGACCAAGCTGATCTAGATGTTCACAGCCGGGGATCACATTAAAAAGCATGTCTGGATTAAGCAGCATAGACCAAACCATTTCACACGAAGCAGTAAATGTATAGTCACCTTCAATTTTCATAAGTTTTGAGCCTTCAAAAAGCTGTTACACTGAGAACCACAGAGTAAAAAGGGAGTTTCGTGGAGAATTGCAGAGAGGTTTTTCATTCCTGTGGGATCCTGGCTTTATTTAGCGTGGTGGCGCAACGGCCGTTTCCATTTCTAAACGCACCTTAATACATTCAAAAAACTGTTCAACAATCGCGGGCATAACATTGCCCAACATCTGCAAAAATATCTGGTTTGACGTATTCACTATCAATGAAAAATCTAAAACTGTATGTTGTTCCTGATCCGGTTTCAATTGCATTCGCCCAGATGCAGATACAATTTGATTGCTAAATGTTGTTTCCAGATTCAAATCCAATTGGGTTGGCGGGATAATCTGCTCCCAATGAATCACCACGGGGATACGCACGCGGCGCTTAGCGCTCAAACGGCGTACAAGTACAATTTCATAGCTGTTTGGCATTTGCATAGCTCGCCAAGATTCTAAGCCCGGTGTACATTCACCGAGGGCATATGGATTTAACAAATAAGTCCACACGTGCTGCTGATGCGATTGAATTTTAACGGTACCTTGAATTTGCATGTAAATCGTGTCTACTCGACTGGTTGCTGCCCAGCAAGCCAATGGGGGAACGCAGCCAGGGCATTTGTCATAAAACCATCAGCAATTTCCCGTACACGTCCCTCAGAAATACTTTTTGCAATTCGATTCACAACCCGTCCTGGCATCATACGCAAACCGCGCGGTCGTGGCAACTGCGCTCCTAATTTAAGGTGATATTCAATAAAGGAGTTGTCACCATTTGTATGGAACAGAGCCTTGCTAGCAAAACCACCATAACAGGTACTTGTGTTTAATGTGGCCTTACTGGCAACAGATGTTTTGCCTTTTAAGGGTTGAATTTGGATGATGCCATTCTCAAAATCAACGACACTTTGAACATCTGCAAACAAATTAATGGTATAGGCTCCCATTTCGACACTTTGATAATGCATGCGCAAGGCATTGGGGGCATAGACAGTTACGATTGTGATGTGTGGTAAAAAAAGTGCAATGCGTTGGAAATCACTAAAAAAACGAACGGCCGTACTGGTATCAGCCGGAAAATGAAATTCGCGCTTGGTAGCTCCTTGAAGTTTGATCATGGGCAATTTTCAATTGACAATTGTCGATAGTCAATTGTCAATTGTCAATTGGTGACAGTTGTGATTCTGGTGTATTTGCATGTTTTTCAACAATGAGGCTGTCTAATTGAACGGTGAGGGCTTCAATTTGCTGATTGAGACGGTCAATTTCATCGCGCGTCGGCACACCACGACGTGTCAACAATACCTCGATCTCATCATCTTCTGTCTCTGATTGTGAGCTAGAGCGGACGCTCAAGGACAACATTTTATCGCGCAAGCGCAATCCCTCTTCCTTGGCAACTTCACCTTTGCTAATCAGCACTTGGAAACGCTGTTCAATTTCTCTATCAACATGCTGCCATAAATCTAAGGGGATCGACAGGCTGCGGCGTAATGAGTTTAGCGTATCACCGCCGGATTGGACAAGGCTGGTTAAAACAGATGTGGGCAAAAAGCCGCTTTTTTTCTTTTCTTGTTCGAAGATGATTTGAGTGAGGGTAACGGCCGTTAAATCTTCTTCACTCTGATGATCAATGACAGTGACCTCTTCACCTTCGCGAATCATCTTCGCGATGCCATCGAGCGTAATATATTTTTTAGCCGTCGTGTCATACAATTTGCGATTCGGATATCTTTTAATAGTTGGCATGAGCCAGCTCCTCACATGATACAGTGCGTCATTTTTTGCCGATTATATGCAGGATTGACCCAAATGCAAAAAGGGGGGAAACAACCGTCTCCTCCCCAATAGTTTGTATCAGGTTTATATAGGCAGTTGTGTGGGCATGGGTCTAAGCGTGTATCTTCATTAAGCCGCTCAAACCCGTGCCTAGCACGACTATCATTTATGCGTTGGCATTCAACTCATCGATCTTTTTGCTGAGCGCATCAATCTGGTTGCTCAACTGATCAATTTCGTTGACGGTAGGGATGTTAAGGCGATGCAAAATGCCTTCAATCCGTTGGTCAACTTCTGAGGATGCTCTGCCAGATGCCTTTCTGGTGGTCTCGACAACAGCTTGTCTACGGCTATCGAGGGCTTGTTTGCGGTTTTCAAGAATGTCGTTAATTAGGCTACGGCCGTCTTGTTCAGCAATTTCACCCCGATCAACCAAGCGATTCACAAAATCTTCGATCTCTTCTTGTGCTAATGCTACCACACCAATGCCAGCCATCAACACGCGGCGCAAGCTATCCAAAAGCGGATTACTGCCATCTAAGCTTTCTTCTTCTACGATATCAATGTCAGCAACTTCGGCAACGGCCGTATCGACTGCTGCTTCACCTGTGCCATTGACCTGTTGTTCAATGTCTTGTGTTAATTCTTGAGTCATTTTATTAATCCTTTCTATTCCTCATCCTGGCTAAGTGCTTCAAGGCGTGTATTCAAAGTTACCAGTTTGTCATTGAGTTCATTAAAATCTGTGGCTGTCGGGATATTTGCCCGGTGCCAAATCCAATCAAGGCGATTTTGGGCCACTTGCTCTAACTCAGCCGCCTGCTCCGCAAGTGTTTCTTGCTCGGCAGTGACCAATGCTTCAGCCTCACTAACTCTTACTTGATGCTGCTGCGCACGGGCATCGGCAACTTTTTCGCCACGTTCAATTAGTTTATTGCCACTGTCTGCAAGCACATTCACCAGTTTAAACAGGCTTTCTTGCGTCATTGCGGCTGCGCCTAAACCGGCCAAAAACAGTTTGCGTGGATTTACTGCAATAACAAGTTCTTGTCCATTTTCTTGATCTTCACTAATTTCGGTCATCATTATCTCCAAATCATCCCAGAGTGTTTGTCTATTCCAAATTTCTGCCACGAATTGCACAGATTACACGCATTAAGATCGTCCAAATTTGTGTCATTGTTAAAATTCATGGCTAAAAATGATTTAGACTTTGCGTATGCAAACACGCTACAAATCATCCACAAGAATTATGCTAATTTTCATTCATGTGCTACACTGACATTATGACGCAGTGCATCATGAGGAATATAACACACCAGAGGGGGCAAGTCAATCAAAATCTATCGCTTAAACCATAAATTAAGTATAAAATTAGATACGAATCGATTTTCTTATTGGTAATTCCCAGAAAGTGTTTTTATAAGCCGTGGAAAAGCTGGGAATTCCTTGAGGGAACCGCAGTAGACCACTGCAATTCATTTCAAAGAACTTTCTGCGGTTTACCTAAATAGGGAGGATAACAATGGACAAAACAGACAAGTTGCTTACCGCTCAAGAACAAGCTGCTTTAGAAAAAGTGGCCGAACAAGGTGATACAAATGCGCAACGCGCACAAGCACTGTTGAACATCAATGCGGGTATGCAGCATAAAGAAGCGGCCGAAGCGGCCGGACTCACTGTAGGCCAAACAAACTATGCGCTGAAAAAATTTCGTACGCAACGCTTGCTCGCTTTTCCGGGTGCATTGGCTTATTTAGAAGAAGAAACGGCCGTTGTTGAACCAGAACCTGTCGCCGAACCAGAAACGGCCGAACCCGTAAACAAAACCCAAACCCGCATCAATATGCTGCTGGCAGAATTAGACAAATTAGTTGACGATTTGCGCTCAGCTTTACCAGATGCCGACAATTCACCTTATTCGCCACTGCGTTTAATTGGTCTGGTGCGTGATAATCTAAGCAAATATACGCCCGAAGTGCAATTGCAAATCTTGGAACAGTTTGAAGGCATGTCGCGTGACGATTTGATGGATGTCGATACATGGAAAGGCATTGCCTACATGATCGCCTATTCAGCCCAATTCCAGGTCACTCAAACCCGTGATCGCCTGAATGCACAAATGCCACAGCCACTCAAGCCAGATACAATTCTGCAATTCATCAAAGATGGCCTGGATCGTCTTATGCCAGAAATCGCCAAAGACTTGGCAGGCACATTGGAAGGGGCTTCCCGCGAAGATTTAAAAGACCCAGACACCTGGAAAGGCATGGTCTATATGTTGAGTTACTCAGCTCAATTCCAGGCAAGCCAGACCAAAGACAAGCTCAACGAATCACTGCCCAGCCCCATTAAACCAGATACGCTTTGGAATCTGTTTAGAGACAGTCTTAACCGCGTAACGCCAGATGTTGCCAAACAAATCCTAGCCAGCTTTGAAGGCGCGACACGCGACGACTTGCTCGACCCCGATACGTGGAAGGGTGTTTGGTATATGCTCAATTACTCACTTCAATTCCAGGCTGAGCAAATAAAGGCGAGGCTGTTGGGCGAAGCTGAGGAAGAAACAGAATAATATGCCTGTTTACAGCAGTGATCGACAATTCTACAGTTGTCTCGAAAAACTCTTCACCCAAATTGGGAAGGTTGATCCACAAGCAGCGAACCAGATCACAAAATCCAAGCTCACCATCCGCTTTAATTGTACGGAGCCAAATGCTGAGGTTTTGATAGACGGCCGTTCTCAACCTTTACAAATTCAATACGGTTCTACCAACGTTAAACCCGTCCTGGATATCATGCTCACAGTGGATACTTTGCATGAAATCTTGCTTGGAACGTTAAAGCTTTCAAAAGCAGTTGGCAGCAAACGGTTGAAGCCTAAAGGGCCAATCTGGAAAGCAACCGCACTTGAACCGATATTACATCATGCACAAACACTTTATCCGCAAATTATTAAGGATTGTGGGGCAGCAGGAACAAACTGAGGCTATATAGTTATCGACGGTAAAGCAGTGGGCAATGGTTAGCAACGGCCGTTGTCCATTTTTGGGTTTTAGCCTACAACAAACTCGTGGGAAGTTTGTGACCAAATGGATAATTTTGACCCATTTGGCAATCATATACAGCTACTGTATGATCCCAGCATTTAAGGAACTTAGAGGAAGGCAATCACTTTGGAAGATGAAATCAATATCAGGCCCTATCTTGACACCCTGATAAAGAATTGGATATGGATAATTGGTGCGGGTATTTTGTTCGCACTCATCGCTTTTGGTATTAGTTCTGTACTAGCCCCAACCTATTCGGCAACAGCCATTGTGGCAATCACCGAACCGTACGACATTGTTGAATTTGATCCACGCATTCGCTCTACAGACGAAAACCAACCGCTGAAAGCCTACCCAGAATTAGCCACCAGTGATACTGTCCTAGAAGATTTGTTAACGGAAATAGCCCCAGTTACGTCGGATATCGCCACGATTGGTACATTACGCGGCTTGCTTGAAGCCAATGCAGGTTCTGATCCCAGCTTACTGCGTCTAACAGCCTCTTTTGGCGATTCACAAGCCACCTCTGAAATTGCCAACATCTGGGCAGAAATTTTTGTCGCTAAGGCCAACGAGGTTTATGGGGGCAGCGGAGGCAACCGCCAACTCTTTTTTGAAACCCAATTGAATGATGTCGGGCAAGAATTAGAAACGGCCGAACAAGCATTAATCGACTTTCAAGCCACCAACCGTGCCGCCATCATTGAAAATGAACTTGCGGCACTGCAACTTACCCAGGCTAACTATTTAGAGAATCAACAAAGCACCCTGTTATTAATCCAAGACGTGCAAAGCTTACGCGAACAAATTGCACGTCAACCTGGCAATGGCAACGTCACATTTGCAGACCAACTCACAGCGTTACTGCTACAAGTTAAAGCATTTAATGCCGAAACAGAAACCCCGTTGCAGCTACAGCTAAATACAACCGAACCAGTGACCTGGCAAAACAAAAATGAACAGCTTGGTTTCTTAGACAACTTGATCGAAACATTGTCCACGCGTTCAATGGAAATTGATACAAGCCTTGCAGACTTAGAACCTAAAATCCTCGTGTTACAACAACAAAAACAGGAAACTGAGACTGAAAACAACCGGGTCACACGTAATTTCACCTTATCCGAGGAAACCTACACAGCCCTCGCGCGCAAGGTTGAAGAAGAACGCATCACATCCCAGGATGTCAGCAGTGGGGTTAAATTGGCCTCCAAATCGGCCGTTCCCGAAAATCCGGTCGCACCCAAAAGAACCCTGAACACAATCGTCGCCGGATTTTTAGGATTACTATTAGGAGCCATTGCTGTTTTGTTTTTCTCGTGGTGGAAGAACCACGCTTAGGAAAAGACAATTGAAAACAAATACAGCCCATGATAAGAACCAAAACCTCCGCGTTTGGATATTAATCCCGGCACGCGGAAATTCGAAGGGCATTCCCCGCAAAAATCTAAAGTCCCTCAATAATATCCCGTTGATTTATCATGTCTTGCAAACAGCATCCAAAGCGTTTGCCAAAAAACAAATCATTGTCAGCACAGACAGTGATGAGATCGCTCAACTAAGCCAAAAGTATGCCGTTATTCATGCGCGTCCAGCCGATTTCGCACAAGATGCCAGCACGCTTGATGAAGTTGCCGTAAATGTCGCCCATTGGTTACTGGAACATGGGGCTGATGAACATGATATTTTGCTAACTATCCAGCCGACCAGTCCCTTTTTAAGCGATCTAACAATCCAAAAAGGCGTCGATTTATTAAAGTCTGGTGCGGGTGCAGTGCTTACCGTTAAAGACGATCGCCATTTGCGTTGGACAACCGATGCACAGTCCAACGCCCAACCGTTGTTTACGGCCCGCGTGAACCGCCAATGGCTGCCACCCATATTGGCCGAAACGGGTGGCATCATTGGCACACATATCCACACGTTGTTAAAAACTGGCACGCGCATTAATGCCCCTATTTCTCTACTAGAAATTGACCGGCGCGAAGGTTTGGACATCGATTCCTATGCAGATTGGGCAATCGCTGAATATTATGCACGCCGCAAAAAGATCGTGATTCGCAGCGATGCCAGTCCTTTATTAGGTATGGGACATGCTTACCGTGCGCTGGCTTTAGCCAGCGAATTGAATGAGCATAAACTTGAGATTGTTACACGAGCAGACGGCGAATATGCGCTTGGTTTTGAGTTTTTAGACAGCTACCCTTACAGCATCAATCCTATCCAAGATGATGCTGCGTTTTTGGACTTTTTAGACCAGACAAAGCCCGATTTGGTTATCTTGGATGTGTTGGACACAGATGAAACCACAATGTTGGCGGTGAAGGCACGCACGCAAAAAGTTGTTTCGCTGGAGGATTTAGGCGCGGGCGCGAGTCTTGCCGATATTGTGATCAATGATTTGTATACAGATTTCTACCCACAAGAAAATCATTGGTATGGTGTTCGGAATGCGATTTTGGGCCCACAGTTTGAGATGGTGGCGCCACGGCCGTTTCTAAACGCACAAGTCGGCACAATCTTAATCGCCTTTGGCGGCACCGACCCCAACAACCTGACGGCCAAAGCGCTTGCCGCCTTAGCACAGATCAACTTTTCTGAAGACGTCCTCGTGATTCTGGGGCCCGGTTACAGCCATGGCCAAATCGACCTGGCAACCTACGGGTTAACGGGTCAAGTTTTGCGCTCAGTCACCAATATGCCACAGCTTATGCAACAAGCTGATTTAGCCTTGACCAGCGGCGGCCGTACCGTTACCGAGTTGATGAGCATGGGGGTGCCGACGTTGGTCTTGTGTCAAAATAACCGTGAATTACGGCATACGCATGCATCCAGTCCCTATGGCGTCATCAATCTGGGGTTGGGTGAACATGTGGAGACAACCAGCTTGGCAAAACATGTATCCATGCTGCTCAATGACATCGCATTATTAGAGAGCATGCAAAAACGGGCATTAAAAGCTGTGGGTGACCGCTCTAACAAACAAATCGTCGCCCGCATATTAAACACATTATTTGAATAGATTCATTTCTACATTACAGGACTCTGGCGTTTATATTCTACCAGAGAGATTTGTCAACTTTTGTTGTTTGAAATCACATCTGCTTCCAGAGCGAAAAGTTGACAAATCTACTTTTCGCCAGAGTCCAATACACTGAAAGGAGTTGTATCCATGGGGACACAACAATCAATAACAATTGGCACTCAACAAATTAACCAGAATAGTTTTCCGTATATCATTGCTGAAGCAGGTGTGCATCACTACAACAGCGTCAACTTGGCAAAAGAGTATATCTTAGCCGCTAAGGTCGCAGGCGCAGACGCAATTAAATTTCAAACATACAGCGCTGAACGCATTGCAACAACTTGGGCACCGACCTATTGGGACGATCCCAGCGGCGGTACACAATTTGATATTTTCGCAGAACGCTCAAATTTATCTCAAGCAGATTACGCAGATATGTTCGCATATGCTGCTGAAGTAGGCATTACATTGTTGTCCACACCATTTGATCCCGATTCGGCACGCCTTTTGGCTGAATTTGATATGCCTGCCTATAAAATCGCCTCGGCAGATTTGACTTACTTCCCGCTTTTGGAAGAAATCACCAGCTATGGCAAACCAATCTTACTTTCGACAGGTGCAGCAACCTACGCCGAAATTGCCCAGAGTGTCACCTATTTGGAATCGTTAAACGCGGATTTCGCATTATTACATTGTGTGCTCAGCTACCCGACACCCGTCAAAGATGCTAATTTGGGACGTATCCTAGAATTACAAACACGCTTTCCTGGCCGGGTTTTAGGGTATTCGGATCATACCCAGCCACAAGATACGATGATTGCTTGCCCAACGGCCGTTGCGTTTGGCGCTAGAATCATTGAAAAACATTTCACTTTGAACAAACTGCTTGATGGCGATGACCATTACCACGCGGTTGACCCGGCCGGCTTAAAACAGTTGGTGCGTGATTGTAAAGATGCCGCCCTCATGACCAGGCCTTCTGAAGAGATGAAGGACAGCGAAACGCCTGCCCGCACTTATGCCAGGAGGAGTATTGTGGCGATACGGCCGTTACCCGCCGGCACCACAATCACCAAAGAAGATATTGACTTCAAACGTCCGGGCACAGGCATGTCGCCCACATTAATCGATCAAGTCTTGGGGCAAACACTCCTACAAGACCTGGCCAAAGATGACCTCATACAACCTGAACATTTACAAACAGGGAAACTGGACTAACCAAAATGTACGTATTGCTACATGGCGCCAAAAAAAATGTTGGCGATTTTTTGATATTTGAACGCGCACGCGAATTAATTCGCGTTTATCGCAACACAGAAGAATTCGTAGAACTTCCTCGTTGGCAAACACTCACTCCCCACCTCGATACCATCAACAAATCAGAAGCCTTAATCTGGTGTGGTGGACCTGGCTATGCCCATGACTTTTATCCACGCGTATTGCCTCTTGTAGAAAACCTAGAGGACATAAAAGTTCCCATTGTCCCCATGGGCTTGGGCTGGGCAGTTGGCGAACGAAGCGGTGATTTAAACCAGTTTGCATTTACGCCCAAATCTCAAGCAGCATTGAGTGAAATTCATTCACGCATCCCCTATTCAAGCACACGCGATGTTCTAACCACAGAAGTCATTAAAAACGCAGGGTTTGAAAATGTTGTCACAACCGGCTGTGCAGCCTGGAATTACTTACCCAAAATAGATCAAGGATTTGAACCTCCAAAATCAATTCGGCGCATCGTGGTGACAACGCCAGCACAACACCGCTATTTTAAAGAAGCTGCACAAGTTGTTGACCTAATTTCCAAATTATTCCCTGCTGCCGAACGCTATCTTGTCTTCCATCGTGGCATCTTACCCGGCAAATATACACGCATAAAACCCTCAATAGATAATTCTCTATTGGCATTGCGTGGCTATAAATGCGGATATAAAGTTGTCGATGCCTCATACGATACTGCCAAGATCGGGTTTTATGAAGACTGTGATTTACATATTGGCTATCGTGTCCATGCACACATAGATTTCCTCAGTCTACGCAAACCGTCTATCTTGATACAAGAAGATGCACGCGGCATCGGTCAATCAAAAACCCTCATGACCGAAGATATTCTTGCTGGCAGCAATGATGTCTTAACCCAATTACAAACGATCATTGAGAAACACCAAACCGAAAATTTTGACGCATTCAATAAAACAATTGCAATTATGCAAGCAAAACATATTGTAATGCGCGACTTTGTGCAGTCCTTCTAAATAATAGGCCATTTGATGCTAAGAGAATTTAAGACAATGGTCACTTCATTGGGAAGGAATGCCAGATTCAGCCGGTTCAGCACCTATATGCTGGCCAGCATGATCAACAAGGCACTTCCTTTCCTCCTGTTACCGGTCTTAACTCACTACCTAAGCCCAGAAGAATACGGCACCCTTTCTCTTTACCAAGTAATCATTTCCTTCTTCATACCCATCATTGGTATGAGTATGCAAGCCAACATAACGCGCCACTTTTTCAGCGAGAGCAAAAGTGAAGTTGCGCGTTTAATTTTCAACCTATGTTTGATATTGGCATCTACCTTTACAATCGTAATGGTATTATTCTCGCTGGTTATTTTTCTTTTCCCATCACTCTTTGAAATCTCAACGTTCTGGCTGTACACAATACCCATTATTGCCGCAATGATGATGTTGAATGAATTCAATTTGACTGTATTACGCAATCAAGGGCGTGCAAAGTTATACGGATCATTTGAGATCGCCAACACAGCTATCAATCTGTTTATTACTCTAATTTTAGTCGTCTATGTTGGTTTAGGTTGGGAAGGGCGTGCCTTCGGGGTGTTTTTGGCCCCTGTCATTATTGGCGCAGTTGGGCTGTTGCGACTTTACCGCGCACACTTTGTTGTGCACGATTTCAACAAGAAAACGATTAACGAGGCACTGCGCATCTCTATCCCCTTGGTTCCACATTCATTAAGCATGATCATTATCGCGTTAAGCGACCGAATTTTTCTAGACCAAATGTTAGGTAAAGAAGCCGTTGGCATCTACACAGTTGGCTATCAATTTGGCATGATTGTGGCCATATCTACTGATTCGTTTAACAAGGTATGGTCACCCTGGATGTATAATCAGTTAGCACATATAACTGAGCGTATGCGTTTGCGCATTGTACAGTTCACTTATTTATATGATGTTGGGGTCGTTATTTTTGCCGTTTTCGTCACTTACATCTCTTATTTTTTAATAAAATTAATGACAACCGAAGCCTATTATGGTGCACAGCAGTTTGTTATTTGGGTGGCCTTAGGCTACGCTTTACGTGGCATGTATATGATGCGCTTTCCGTATTTGGTGCATGTCGGTAAAACAAACTTTTTGGCTGTTTTGACAACCTTCTCAGCTATCGTGAATCTTGGAGCAAACTATATTTTGATTTCACGCAATGGCATTTTGGGTGCTGCTCAAGCAACATTGTTAGCTTTTTTGATCCAGTTGATAGGTGTGTGGTGGTATGCAAATAAAATTTATCCCATGCCATGGCGCTCCCCTGCTCTGGTCAGTACGCTAAAATCAACGCTCAAAAGTCGAAAGGGTTAATTCGACAAATATATTTATGCAGAATTTCTTGAACTTAATCAAAGACGCGCTGCAGTTGGACATTTATGATTTGAACTTTTCATATACGCCAATAAATTTACGCCACTATCTATTGACACAAGCAGGTCTGCCCGCAAAAGGTGTGCCTGTGCGCATCGTTGCGTATTTTTGGCACATGTTGATAAGTCTTTGGCGTATTTTGTTTAATAGAAGTTTGCTGTATACAGATAAGGATCAAACTTTATTTTTTGCAACTTCCCAAAACCAACAAAATGCTTTACGGCCGATCATAAATAATATGGAAAACGTTTCTTTTGTGGGTTTGTCTGGGTTTGGGGAAAAAAGATTTCCCTTGTTTCATGCTTATTTTATCTCTCTGTTCTTCTTGCCAGTAGTCGTTTATAAATATCTCAAAGCCCCTAAGGAGATACGGCAAGCCTATACGTATGCGTTTGATTTGTATTGGTTTGTTTATGGCTTCTATATCATGGCACGCTTACAGTTTCAACGCCATCAGCCACGCGCTTTGGTTTTATCCAACGACCATATCATGTGGACACGCGCCTTAATTTTCGCGGCGCGTAAGGAAAATGTACCATCTTTTTATATCCAACATGCCTCGGTTACGGAACGTTTTCCTGCATTGGCATTCGATTTTGCTTTATTGGAAGGAGTGGACTCCTTGGAGAAATATGCAGCAATTGGCACTTCAAAGACCAAAGTGTTTTTGGTTGGCATGTCACGCTTCGACAAATTTTTTACGAAGATTAACACAAAAGAGCAAATTCAAAGTGTGGGCATTTGCACCAATCTTTTTGAAACACCTGAACTCGTACGGCCGTTGCTCAACTGCCTACATGCGGGCATAAATGAATTGCACTTTGTTTTGCGTCCACATCCGCGTGATCCGCGCTTTGCGGAATGGCAAACGCTTGTCAACGAATATGGCTGGGGGTTTTCAGATTCACGCACGGAAAACACATTCGATTTTCTAGATCGCGTTGATACAATCATGGCAGGTGAATCCAATATTCTTTTGGAAGCTGCGCTGTTGAATGTGTTTCCAATTTATTATGATTTTCCTGCTAAACAGATGGATTGGTATGGGTTTCATCGTCATGGGCTTGTGCCTTATTTTGCAGAACCACAGCAAGCTTTGGCGTATTTGGCTGACTTAAGGCAGCACAAACCGGATATACGCAGCAAGGCACAACGTTACTGCGCGACGATTAACAGTTCTTACGACGGCCGTTCCACGCAGCTCACCTGTGATGTCATCCGCAGTGTTTTGGGGCAAAACAATCTTGAAAATTGGGTGCCTGTCGCAACTGACGGGCAATTAGAAGCTTATCGCCTGAAAGCATAAGGTTGCTCGCCTACACAATGGTTACAAATACCGTGAAAATCATCAGCCTGCTTTTTTTTATGTTACTCCTTGTTGTGTTTTTAACTAGGCATCACATCTCGGACAAAATAATGGTCAATGGGGGCAACATATTCCTTAACAAAGCAATCTCACCAGAACAGCCAGCGGCAAACGCCAGACAGCAAAATCTTGCCGCCAGTGCTGCTTTTTTCGCGAAAGTTGCGCGTCCGCTGGCAGCCTTCGCCGAAAAAAAACAGGCCGCAGCAAACTGTTCACCTCAACATGCATTTGCACTGGGTGAAGCTGCACGCCGTCAACAAAATTACCCACAAGCCGGATACTGGTTTCAGCAAGCAGCCGCCACATCTCCGCGCTTAACTGATGCAGACATTTCAATTCCGTCTTGGCTAAATATTCATGCAGATGGCACGCTTTCAATCGACTGGACAAATGCTGAATGGCGTTTTAGTGAAGTCACAATTCCATCAGCAGAAACGGCCGTTTCTACTGATGGCCAACAATAAACATTCTCCTACCAAACTGAGCCGGGTCAAAGGGCAAAAGCAGAATATACGCTAAAAAATCCGCTGGTAAATGCATATTGGAATACAATCTATCTCAAGGCGCGTACAAAAGAGGGAACCTATTTCACATTCCGCATCCGGGATGAAGATGCTGAATATACACCAGTTCATCAACATGTAGGCAGCGGCGAGTGGGAAGAATTTATCATTCCCGTAAACAAACCATTGGAATTCATTAATATTGTCCTGGGAACCGGTGAACCTGACAATGAACAAGTCGAGTATGGCATAGATATTGAGCAAATAACTTTTGCAGCAGACGAAAGTAAGAACGTGTGTAATTAAATGATTGCTGATCAAAATTTACCTGAAGAGGTAAACACAACCACATCAACCGAGAAACGGCCGATTCGCATCAAGCCAAAAAAAATCGTGTTTTATACGGTTTTCTTTTTGGTCTTCCTGCTCAGCGGCGTGTTAACCATGTGGGGCAAAATCCCATATAGAATGGCGTTCGCCTCCTTCCTGGTGTTGCCGCTTTTTCTGTTATACAGATTCAAAATCACACGGGTGGTTGTTGTATATGGCCTGTTAACCATCGCGATATTTCTATCCGGCCTCATTAACCAATCGTCGCTGTTAGAAATCGCCTTGTTTATGCGGGTCATTCTGTTTTCTATTCTGATCTACAGTCTGGTAGAGATGTATGTAAACCCGCGTAACATCATCACGATTTTGCGTATTTGTGTGGCGATTGCACTCATACAATTGCCACTTGTTGTCCTGCAACAACTCTTTTATACAAGCCTGCCCGCGAGAATCACGACGCTTGTCAGTCATATAGATTTTGACTTTGGCACATTCAATTTTAAAGGGGATGCGCCCATGACATTTTTTATCGCTCTGGTCATTGCCTTCCTTTTATTCCGTGACAAAGAAAATCGAGTTATACGCTATAAATGGCCTGTTCTGCTCTGGTTAACATTAACAATCCTGATAACCAATGCAGAAATAGTCAAGATAATCATCGTGCTCATTTGGGCGATTTATTTTCTCCGTTATTTCAATCTAAAATTACTGGTTTATGCGTCCGTGACCTTGTTATTAATAATCGGCATTTTAATCGGGTTGGGCCTTCTTGATGAACTCTGGAATGATTTCACCTACAGCCTGTCGGTAAACTCACCTTTCAAAACCACAAAACGAGCC
>CAYGMR010000032.1:0-11582 GCA_964350725.1 uncultured Ardenticatenaceae bacterium
TCTGCACCAAGCCCTCAGTTTCAATCACACCCAACGTCGCCAAAGCGGCTGCACAAGCCAATGGATTGCCGCCAAATGTCGTGCCATGCACGCCGGGAGTCAGACCTTGCACACGCGCGCCAAGGCCAATCGCGCCCATGGGCACACCGCCAGCTATGGCTTTACCCATGGCGAGCAAATCAGGCACAACGCCGCTGTGTTCGCAGGCAAACCAGCGTCCCGTACGGCCGAATCCTGTCTGCACCTCATCAAAAATCAACAATGCTCCGCGCTCATCACACAATTGACGCACAGCGGCAAAATAAGCGGGATCACCGACGCGCACGCCCCCTTCGCCTTGTACCACTTCCAGGATCACGGCAGCGGTTTCGTCGGTAACGGCCGTTGTCATTACATCAATATTCCCAAACGCCACATGGCTAAAACCAGGCACCAATGGACCAAACGGATCGCGGTATTTTTTCTTGTGTGTGGCCGAGAGTGAACCCAATGTACGCCCATGAAAACCACGCACGGCAGCGACAACATTGGGACGACCCGTCGTCAGACGGGCAAATTTCAAGGCGCCTTCCACCGCTTCTGTGCCCGAATTGCATAAAAAGAGTCTGTCCAAATCGCCAGGTAAGATGCTGACCAATTTTTCCATCAAGGCAGCGCGTTGGTCGTTGTAAAACATTTCCTGGCAGGTGATCAACGTTTGGGCTTGCCGGCTGATGGCAGCAGCCACAACTGGATGACTATGGCCGACGCTGGCTACGCCAATGCCCGCTACACAGTCGATATAGGCACGCCCATTTTCATCCCACAAGCGTGTCCCTTCACCACGCACAATCACCACATCCCGTTTACCATAAACGCCACTGCTATAGTTTGATTCTGTTTCAATTATGTTCATGAGATTGTTGTTCCTGCACCAGATAAGGCACGTTCAATGGGTCGGTCACCACGCGAATCGCCAATGATCACACGCTCGACACCACCATCCAAAGCTTCTTTTGCGCCCAATAATTTAATACGCATACGTCCTTCTGCGTAATTTTCGGCGACACGATCGATGTCATGCCGGGGGATGTTTTGAATGAGCGAGCTTTCGTCGGGAAAATTACGCAGGACGCCGGGCACATTGGAGAGGATGAGTAGGTCGCTGGCTTTGAGCGCAACGGCCGTTGCACCCGCAGCCCGATCCCCATCCACATTGATCGCTTCACCCTCAAAGCTGATGGCTGGTGGTGTCAAAACCGGCAAAAAGCCATTGTCGCGCAGGGTTTGCAATAAAGCCACGTTGACGGCTTCGACACGACCTGTGTAACTGTTGCGGATCATACGACGACGGCCGTTTTCAATCGCCCGAATCGCTTTTTTGCGACTGCCGCGCCACAAACCACCATCAATGCCCGACAAACCAACGGCATTCACACCCAACGCTTGCAGCCGTTCGACAATGCCTTTATTCACTTGACCGCAGTAGACCATCTCAAATATCTCAATGGTGCGCCGGTCAGTCAGGCGGCTGGTGTATCCTGAAGGTGAAGTAATGAACTGCGGCGGATGACCTAACGCGGTCGCGACTTCATTCGTCATATGTGAGCCGCCATGCACCAAAACCAACGGCCGTCCCGCCGCTACTAACTGCGCCACATCGGCACACACTGCATCCAAATCGACCCCTTCACTGCCCCCTACTTTGACTACAATCATATTTTCTCCAAAATCCTTTATTCATTGTCAATTGGCAATTGACAATGAACAATTGACAATTAAATTGGGTGTAAACCAAAAAATCCTAGCCCCAAATCTTCCGGTAACCCCAGCATCAAATTCATGGACTGTACGGCCGTTCCGGCCGCCCCTTTCATCAAATTGTCAATCGCACTAATGACGACCAGACGATTCGAGTTGGGGTCTTTCTCAAAGCCGATGTCGCAATAATTGGTGCCCGCCAAAATTTTGGGTTCGGGATACCGATAAACACCGCGTCGATCTTTGACAAGACGAATAAAACGTTCATTCCCATAAGCAGTCCTATATAGTTTCCAAAACGCTTTTTCGTCGAGATTCTCGCTCAAAAAGACATGTGCTGTACACAAAACACCGCGTACCAGTTCAACGGCCGTTGCTGAAAAATGTAGTGCAAACTCACCCAATTCCTGTTTCATTTCAGCTTGATGGCGGTGTCCGGTGGGCGCAAATGAGCGCACAACATGTGTGCGCTCAGGATGATGGGTAGCCAAACTATGGCTGTTGCCGCCTTCTGAAGAACCCACTTTCACTTCGATCACAACGCTTTCGATCAAACCTGCCTGGGACAAGGGATGTAGGGCGAGGTTAACGGCCGTTGCATTACAGCCCACCCCGCTCACATAATTTGCCGAGCGTATTTCCTCTCGATGTAATTCTGGCAAGCCATACACAAATTTATCCAACCATTCCGGATTCGGATGCGGTTTGCCATACCAGGTTGCATAAGCGGCAGCATCGCGCAAACGAAAATCAGCCGACAGATCGATAATATATTGCGCCAAGCCTGCAAAATAGTCGATTTGGGAAGCCGCGCGGCCGTGCGGCAATGCCAAAAATAACAGATCACAAGGCGCCAACATTTCCACTTGTGTAAACTTCAAGCGCGTCGCCCCGCGCAAATTTGGATGTGTGCTGTGTACAAAGCGCCCCGCAAAACGCTGCGAGGTCACCTGCGCCACTTCGATTTCAGGATGTGCCAGCAGCAAACGCAATAATTCGCCACCTGCATAACCCGAGCCACCTACAATACTTGCTTTAACAGACATAAATCACTCTCAAGCCGGCACAGTTACCGGCATACTCTGATTTGTGGATAATCCTTCGCCAACCGCCAGCACATAATCAATAATGCGGCCCGGAATATTGACACCAGTGGGTTTGATGCTGTTGCGGAATTCCATCGTGTAGTTGACCTCGTTTACCAACAAGTCACCGCTGGGTGTTTCCAGCAAATCAACCGCCACGATCCCGCCCCCTACCGCACGGGCTGCCATGCGTGATATATGATCGATTTCGGGCGTAATCGGGCAGTTGCCAGATTGGCCGCCGCGTGCCGTATTGGTGATCCAATGGGCTGATGAGCGTGTGATGCCACAAATCGTTTCATCATTGACAACAAACGTGCGCAAATCACGATCTGGTTTGGCGATATATTCTTGTACGTAGAAGATGGAATGTTGGTACGTACCGAGTGTCGCTTTATGTTCCAGAATCGCTTCAGCCGATTCGCGATCATTGATTTTTGCCAGCAGACGCCCCCAGGAACCGACGGCTGGCTTCAAAACGGCCGGATAACCGAGTTCTTCAATCGCTTCGAGCGCAGATTCGGGCGTAAAAGCGACACGGACTTGCGGCGTTGGCACGTCATTCGCGACCAGAGCCAATGATGTCGCCAACTTGTCACCACAAATGCGGGCGACATGCGCCGTATTGACGCAAGCAATGCCCCATGCGCCCAAAATCTCTAACGATGCTTGCGCACGGGAATGGCTGACACAGCGTTCCAAGATCACATCATATTGCTCCCAATCTGCACGCTCATGCAGGTCAAAGCGCACTTTGCGCACATCGATCAGCGAATAATCGATGCCGCGTGCATCCAATTCCTGCACGAGCAGTTTCTCTTCCATGCGTACTCGTGAATACAACACGCCTACTTTCATCTTTTCCTCCGTCCAACACCCTCTAAATTCGTCACTATCTTTGCAGTTTTTTCTTTTTGCCACGGATTAACACAGATTTTCACGAATTTAATTCATAATCTGTGTTAATTTGTGCTAATCCGTGGCTGAAAACTGCAATTATGCGAAATGTGCAAACATAGTGTTGGTGTCATTCGTGTAATTCATGGCGAAATGTTATTCGCCCCAATCTTCTTCAACTTCGGGTGCGAGCTCGACTGTCAGTGGGTCGAGTCTGGTTACTTCCAACTCGGCACTACAATCTTCACATTCAACGATCTCACCTAACAAAACGTCAGACGGTAATTCAACTTCAGCTTCACATTCAGGACAGTGTACAACATTCATTTTTGTTTCTCCTATTTTTGTAATTCCATAAAAAAAGCGGGCTTACCACTCTCTGGTAAGCCCGCTGTTAACTTTCTCGATCTGCCTTTTAAGCAAGGTGCGCGTAACTGACCAGTGGTAGATTGTCTGGTTTAGCCTTCTTGTTCTTCTTTTTTGCTGATGTGTTCAAAAATAAATTCATTTCTCTTAAGTCTCTACATGTTACTGCGGCCAACCCAATAAAAAACGCCCCACCATGCTCTGGCGGGGCGTTTACACTTACCTTTTTATTTCCGGGCAAGAACAAATATCCAGAGCATCTACATAGCGATCGGCTTGGCCTTCTTGTTCTTTTTTGTCGAAAGTGTGATCAAATTAATCATAACGCTGAAAGTATAACAGGCATGGTTTGTGTGTCAACGGCCGTAACCAAACTTCGTAAACAATCACAAATCAACTACTTGCTACTTATGCACTTTGTACAGTATGAATCCCGCAGATGAAGCATTTGGCATTCTCATTCCAATTGCGTAGACTGTAGGTGAACCACAAAAAAACGTTGATGAAAATCCGCTGTGATTTTGTGGTTTCCTCAGTGAAAATAGGAGATTGTTGTCTTTCTAACTTAAGATACTTTCCCGTTTTCACCTATAATGACTGTAACAACAATTTGACCACAAAACGACTTGACCACGAGACTACGATATGGACAACAACTTAGAGTTAAACGAAATCCCTATAGCAGAAAACATTGTCATGATATCTGGCTGGCGGCAGTGGGCCGATGCTGGCTCGGTATCTTCTGGACTGCCAGAATATCTCATTCAACAAACTGGCGCGAGGAAAATCGGCGAGATTAAAACGGAAGGTTTTTATTTTTTCCAAGTGCCAGGTACCCATCATTTATTACGGCCAATCATCAAAATTAATGATGGATATCCCCAATCGTTAGAAAAAAAGAGCAACGAATTCTATTATGCGGGTGATGCAGAAAAAGGGTTGGTTATCTTTTTAGGCGATGAACCACACATGCATGAAACAGCTTATGCACAAGCTTATTTTGAAGCTGTCAAACGCTTAAATGTCAGCCAGATCGCAGGTGTGGCGGGTGTTTATGCCTCCGTGCCGTATGCACAAGACCGGCAGATGTCATGCATCTACAGCTTGCCCGCCATGCGCGACAGTTTGGCCGATTTAGCTGTGACTTTTTCTAATTACGAAGGCGGAACCAGCATTGGATCATATTTGGTGGCACAGGCAAGCAGCGAAAATATCCCTTTCTTTATCTTTTATGGGCTTATCCCCGCATATAGTTTTGGGCAAACGGCCCTGGGGCCACATGGTGTCAGCATCGAAAATGATTTTAAGGCGTGGTATGACATTGTGCGCCGCTTCAATCACCGCTTTGAATTGGGGCTAGATGTGACCGATTTGCAGCAGCGCAGTGAAGAGTTGGTCGAGGCACTCGATCAAAAGCTGGTTGAGTTGGAAGAAAAATTCCCGCAATTGAATGTGCGCGAATTTATGGATGAACTCGAAGAGAATTTCACTGAGTTATCTTTTACGCCGCTGGATGATGTTTGGGAGCAAGAGTTCCGCAATTTGTTTGATGATTTGGAGTAAAACAGGAACACAGCGTAGTACAAAGAAAAATCGGGTGCGTCTCGGAGATAAGGGGGCTTCTTTGTGTGCTTTCCCGTTATTTTTTCAGGATGATGGTGAAGGTGCTGCCGACAGTGGGTTCGCTTTCGACGAGAATACGGCCGTTGTGTATATGCACGATCTCTTGACAAATGGCTAAGCCCAGCCCACTGCCCTCATCTGCTTGATCTGCCCCCCGATAAAACCGATCAAAAATACGTTCTTGGTTTTGCGGCGCGATGCCAACACCCTGATCCTGAACGCAGATTCGATAATCCACAGCCGTTGTTTGCACAGTAACCTGAATTTCGCCGCCAGCTGGTGAAAATTTGATGGCATTATGGATCAAGTTGCCAATTGCTTGTTGTAACGTGGCTGGATCATGCTCATAAAGCAGGGGCTGCTCAGGAAAGGTTGTTTTGAGAGAGAGTTCTTTTGTCTCTGCTAAAGGGGTTAACATGTTGATTGCGGCACTGGTCGTTTCGCGTAAATCGGCCGTAACGAAGTTGGTGCCGTGTAAGCGTGTTTCTAAGCGGCTCAAATCCAACATATCGGCGGTAAGTTTTTCAAGTTGAGTGATTTGCTTGGCGCTTTCGTGTACAAAGATTTGAGAATCCCCTTCGATTCCAAGGTCATCCGCTAATAAGGTGTTAAATGTTTTGAGCGCAGTTAAAGGTGTGCGCAATTCATGGCTGGCATCGGTGATGGTGTGGCGCAGCACTTCGCGTTCTTCCTCTAAGCGTTTGATGGTTTCAGAAAGCCGCTCAGTCATATTATTGAACTCAGTTGCAAGATGATCATATTCTTGCAGTTGACTTTGTGGAGCGCGTGCAGTCAAATTATCGTTGCTCATGGCTTGAACGGCCGTTTCCAATGCCGCCAATGGCTGTGTGACCTGTCGCGCCGCCAATAATCCCATCGCAATGGCCAGCAGCAACGCGATCAAACTACCCGCCAGCAAAGCCAACCAAATATTACGTATGACATCAGCGCCCACAGCAGGCCCTTCCGATAATGCTAAATAGCCAATGGTTTGATCATTAACCAGCAAAGGCATACGGAAACTCGTAGCGGACACATCAGTAAAAGTATCCTCAGTGCCCCAAAGCACACTGGGGTCTAAAAAAGAAAGATTGATACCGCCGGCGGCATCGGTTTGGCGACCTAAAGGGGGCGTGATGCGGATAATACGGCCGTTTTCATCCACCACAATACCCATCAACACATCCGGAGGCGGTAGTTCGATAGGGTTAAAAAGATCGATATCTTGCGGCGAGCCTGAATCGGCTATTAGCTGCCAATCGTGCGTGTAAACTTGAATGCGGGTCTGGTTGGCAAAGCTGCCGACCGCCGCTACGCGTTGCAATTCTAGCAAATTGTTTGTGAGTAATGTTTGGGTGACAGCCGGTGCGAACTGCTGTGCCTGGGTTTGCAGATAGGCTTCTTCTTGCTGTTTGAAGGTGGTATTCAGCAACAATAAAGCCACCACCCCCACAATGAGGATGGTGGCCATGCTCACCAAGACCGTATTCAAAAGCAGACGTCCACGAACAGAATGCCACATAGTTAAATCATATTACGTATTGCGTATTTCGTAAATAATTTGGTTCAAACAGAATTCGCGGGTTTGCGGTGAAATAGAACGTAGCACGTAACCCTAAGAAAACTACGCGCTACATTCTACGTTCTATGCTTTAAGCATCTAATTCTTCGCTTGTGCTTGGTTGCATCGGTAATTGATCAAAAAAGTCAGGGAACATCTCTTGTAGCTCTTCTAGGTTATCGAGGTCAAAGGGCATACTGAAATCAGAATTCGGACCAAAACCACCACTGGGGCCGAAGCGATCGACATCTACATTATAGAATGCGCCCAATTCCACACCCAAAAATGCCTTGCTTTCGTCGTCAGGATGTGTGCCAAGCGTGGCAGTGAGATCAACCGTTTCACCTTCGCGCTCGACGGTTATATCAATGCTGTCACCCGGCTGCAAGCTGCTGATCTCTTCAATGAAAGCATCGACGGTTTCAACGGCCGTTTCATTCACACTGATCACCGCATCTCCAACTTGTAAGCCAGCCGCTTCTGCTGCCGAGTCTTCCAAAACGGAAACGATGCCAATGCCAGATGTGCCTGTTTGTGCGCCGAAATCAAAATCGTCAGGATTAAAAGGTATTTGACCCCCGTTTTGTCCAAACCGTCCGTGGAAACCGCCTGCAGCGGTTGCGGCTGGAGAAATACCCAGGAATGCCTTGCTGTTATCTTCGGGATGTGTGCCTAAAGTGACCGTTACATTTTCTTCAACACCCTCGCGCTCAATAGTGAGGTCGATGCTGTCGCCCGGCTGCATGGAACCTAAAATCGTGACCAATTCATCTGGAGTGGCAACGGCCGTTCCGTCAATTGCTGTGATGATGTCACCCGTTTGCAGGTCGGATTCGGCTGCGGCCGTATCAGGGATGATTTCAGCCACAAGCACACCAGCGGTGAGCGCGTGCATGTCAAAGGGCATATCGAATGGCATATTGTCGGGGTCCATGCGGAATTGGCCGAGGTCACCCGGCGGCATAAACCCTTCGAAATCACAATTACATTCACCATCACCTGTATCACCCACCAATTTAACGCCTAAAAGCGGGGCGGCATCAGCCAGCGTAACCGTTTTACTTTTGGGGACAAGGCTGTCGAGAACTTGTAATTGAACGCTGGCACCCGGCCCCTTTTCGTTGAGGGCCGCACTTAATTCGGCAGGGGTGTTAACGGCCGTGCCATCCACAGCTTGAATAATGCTGCCACGCCGAATGCCGGCTTCAGCGGCCGGGCTGCCCGCATCCACTTGCCGCACAAGAACCCCTTGATCATAAATGCTGGTCTCAGCGTTGCTGTCTTCATCTTGAAGGGTTGGCTCGGCAATAAGCGGATTAACCTGGTTGATAAATGATCCTACACGATCATTGACGCTGCGAGCCGCATACACACCAACGGCCGTTATGCCAACTAAAAATATGAGTACCACTAAAGCAAGTACACCAATAACAATACCACGGTTGCTGTTCTCTTTCTTCATTTATATCTCTCCATTTTGTGAATACGAGACCCTTGGGATTTTTGTAAATAAATTTCCACAAATAAATATTAAAACCAATAATTAAACCCCAAGGGTCTTACCATGTTCATAGTTTACTTCAGAAAAGGCAGGAGTTGATGAAGTTAGTTTTAAGGTTGAATGAAGAAATCTTAACAAAGGTAAGCGGTGTGGCTCTAACTAACCACCATCGGGTCTGCGAACAACCTGTCATACCTGCGGAGGCAGGTATCCAAACGCTTGGATTCCCGCCTCCTCGGGAATGCCACTACTGACAACTTGTTCGTGTACCCACCACCATTATCCATTTTGTCTCCTAACCCAAAAAGTGTATAGTTAACCAGCAAATATTGGCTTCACTTTTTATGGAGGGACACATGAGCGCGGCTTCAATCATCGACCCCTTGCGTAGGTTCACTTATCGCAAGACCATCATTGTTGGCTTCGGCTTTTTAGGCATCAGCATTATCTGGCCGATTTTCAACCAGTTTATCCCCATCTTTTTGCAAGCTGGAAACCCCGAATTTGTGCGCCAATTGCAGGAAGCCGGGCGCGCAGTACCAGATGTGGTCGGCTTTGGTCTAACCCCGGCGCTGGCTCTCTTCATCATGACCTGGGATAACATCATCAATGTCTTTATCCAGCCCTGGGTCGGTGCCAAAAGTGACCAAACCTGGAATCGATTCGGCCGTCGCAAGCCATGGATCATCATCGGTGTGCCGATTGCTGTGATTGGTTTTGTGATGGTGCCTTTTGCCCAATCGGCCGTTGCCATAGCTGTTTTCATCCTCATCACCAACTTCGGCATGTCGATCTTCCGTTCGCCCACAGTTTCCTGGTTGGGCGACCTCTTTTTGCCTGATGACCGCAGTAAAGCCAATGGCATTATCAATCTGATGGGCGGCATCGGTGGATTGTTAGCTTTCTTTGGGGGTGGCTATCTTTTCAATAATTTCGGCCGTGCGGCTCCTTTCATCGGCGGCGCGATCTTGCTAGTCGCGGCGGCACTTGTGGCTTTGGTCGGTGTGAAAGAACCACCCAAAATTGAGGATGCGGAGAAACCAGAAGACCCCGGCTTTTTAGCCAATGCACGCATCGTTTTGCGGGATAAAAATCGCGGTGGCTTATATGTTTTGTTAGGTATTTTGTTATGGTTTATGGCTTTTAATGCATTGGAGGCGGGCTTGTCTTCCTTCGCAGTCTTCACCTTGGGCATTTCACCGGGCAATGCGTCGATTTTTGCCGGTTTTGTGACGATCACATTTATCTTGGCGGCTATACCAGCGGGTTTATTGGGGACGAAATACGGCCGTTCACCCATCATTCAAATTGGCTTAATCGGCCTGACAATCTCCCTTCTGAGCAGTTATTTCCTGATCCAAGGCGCAACCACCTTCATCGTCGCGCTTATCATCATCGGCATCTTTTGGGCATTGGTCAATGTCAACAGCTTGCCCCTGGTTTATGATTTTGGCGACGAACGCAAAATCGGGGCATACACAGGCTTATATTACTTTTCATCACAATTAGCGGCCGTTTTAGGGCCGACCTTCGGCGGCATCGTCGTTGATGTGCTGGGCAATCAATATCGTTGGTTATTCGCCTTCAGCACTGTTTTTATGGCCCTGGCGTGGCTGGTGATGCGGCGTGTGGGTAAACCAACAACATGACTACAGCGAATGGGGAAAGGAACGAATTTTCTTTCTAGACCTACATTCGTTCTTTCCTAAACTTGTTGTAGCCATTTGGAGCAATTTTTATGTCTGATTTAGTTTTAACACAGCAACACGATTCTGTTTTTGAGATTATTTTGAATCGACCCGATAAACGCAACGCGATTAATGCGGAACTGTTTGCGGCTTTTGATACGGCCGTTATCCAAGCAAATCGTACCCCCGGCATCCGTGCCGTGCTGATCCGCGGCGAAGGCAAAGCCTTTTCCGCTGGCATTGATGTAAGCAGTTTAATGGGCCTGGCCGATCGGTACGGGTCGCATTGGCAGCAGCGCATGCGCAGCATCACCGATGATTTCCAAGCTGTCCTCAACCGCCTGGAACGCTTAGAAGTGCCAACTATTGTGTTGTTACATGGCTACTGCTTGGGGATGGCGCTGGAGTTGGCTCTGGCATGTGATATTCGCATTGCAGCCGCAGGCACACGTTTGGGGCTGCCCGAAACACGCCTTGGGCTCATTCCTGATGTAGGTGGCACCACACGTCTAGTACGCCTCATTGGTCCCGGTCGTGCCAAGGAGTTGATTTTCACTGGTCGGCAAATTGATGCGGATCAGGCTGAAAAATGGGGCATCGTCAACTATGCTGTACCCGTTGACGATCTTAGAGCGAAGGGGTTGGAATTAGCAGCAGAAATCAACCTGGCTGCGCCATTGGCCGTAGGCATGGCAAAACGTGTGATTGATGGGCTTGCTGATATCGATCGGGGCTTGATGTTAGAGGGCTGGGCACAAAGTCAGCTCATTAGCAGTGAGGATTTCATGGAGGGTGCCCAAAGTTTCATGCTGCGCCGCAAGCCAGAGTTCAAGGGTAGGTAAAACGAATTTTTGTTATTCTGAACGCAGTGAGGAATCCCATTGGCATTAGTCACCACTAATTTGTGCGGGATTCTTCACTACGCTCCGCTACGTTCAGAATGACATGCTCAGCGTAACAGCTTTTATTCATACCCATTTGGGTTTTGGGACTGCCAACGCCAGGCATCTTGGCACATGTCGTTGATATCGCGTTCGGCAACCCAGGCTAGTTCGCGATTTGCCTTCTCTGGATTACCGTAAATTTCGGCCAGATCGCCGGCACGACGTGGCAAAATCTCG
>CAYGMR010000032.1:11592-21309 GCA_964350725.1 uncultured Ardenticatenaceae bacterium
GGCCGGTTCAAGAACCTCGATCAGGCAGTCCTTCTGCTCGATCTGCCGGCCGCTGCGGTCCGCGCCCTCGGGATCGGTCAGCGCTTCGGGGCGGATGCCGAAAATAACGGTGCGGCCCGCATAGGCGGCCAGACCGCCGGCACGCCGTGGCCAAATCTCGTAGGCGATTTTTTTGCCGCTGGCTTTTTCAAAAGCCGCGACGACATCTAATACAGAATACCCATGTCCTGTGCCCAAATTATAAACGACCACACCCGGGTTCATGGTCAGTTTTTTGATGGCGCGTACATGCCCTAAAGCCAAATCTACAACATGAATGTAATCGCGAATGCCAGTGCCATCGGGGGTCGGATAATCATCACCAAACACGCGCAAATAGGGTAGTTTGCCTACCGCAACCTGAGAAACATAGGGTAACAAATTGTCGGGGATGCCGTTGGGGTCTTCGCCGATACGGCCGCTTTCGTGTGCGCCAATCGGGTTAAAATAACGCAGCAGGGCGATGTTCCAACTGTTATCAGAGATATAAAGGTCTTGGAGGATATCTTCCATGATTTGTTTGGAACGGCCGTATGGATTTGTGGCGCGTTTTAAGGGGGCCGTTTCCGCGACGGGTATCTCATCCGCTTCACCATACACTGTGCAAGAAGAACTAAACACCATATTTTTAACGCCATGAGCACGCATCACCTCACACAAAACAAGCGTGCCAGTTATATTATTTTTGTAATATTCAAGCGGTTTTTCAACGGATTCCCCAACCGCTTTGAGTGCTGCAAAATGAATCACAGCATCAACATTTTCGGAGGCAAACACAGCGTCAAGCGCTGCTTTGTCTCGAATATCAACTTGATAGAAAGTCAACGATTTGCCCGTGAGCTCCTGTACACGTTCGAGCGATTCTGATTTACTGTTGCTCAAATTATCAACGACAACAACGTCATAGTCGGCTTTCAATAATTCTAAAACGGTGTGGCTGCCGATATAGCCTGCGCCACCAGTGATTAAAATCTTTTGCATGGTTTTTCCTGAATTGATTTACCGCAAAGGCACAAAGGACATAAAATTAAAGACAATCCGTATTTCTTTTTATCCGTGTCAATTAAGCTATGTGAATAGCTCTGCGCGGCGCCATTTGCGGACTGAGTTGATTAAATAAATTTGTTCGCAGCGGTTCAAGTCTGCGATGGTTAAGGTGCGTTCTTGGATACGGCCATTGGTCAACAAAAATTCACGGAACGTCCCGGCCAATAATCCAGATGAAACGGGTGGCGTAAACAGCACACCATCCATCTCCAGGACGATATTGGAGGTGCTGGCTTCAGTCAATTCACCACGTTCATTCCACAAAAGCACCTCATCACAATCTGGCCGTGTGGCGCGTGCGTCTGTGTACGCTTGCCGGTGAGTTGTCTTGTGATAGAGCCAGACAGTGCCAGAATCCACTGGCTCCTTAGCTAAGCCAATCCGCACTGGTTCCACCATAGCCCCAGATTCTAACGAACCAACTTGCGAACGAATACGGCCGTTTCGCGCCAAAACCAAGCGTACTTTAGATGGCATTGTCATGGTCTGTGTTAAGGCGGTTAATTCTATGCGAACCGCCTGCGTATCCAACGCGAAGTTAAAATATTCTGCCGCAGCGGCCAACCGTGCCATATGCAAATCCAACAAAAAATAGCCTTCTTCAGGCGTCCATAACAATGCTTCGAGCAGGTCGAAAGACGGCCGTTTCTCAAACAAAATCTGGGCTTTCAAACGACATTCCGCATATTCCTGTGCCGCATCCGAATCCCACACGATGCCGCTGCCGACATGATAGGTTGCCATTTCTTGCTGGCGATCGACAACCACTGTGCGAATAGCGACATTAAATTGCGCCTGTCGTCCCGGCGCGATCATGCCGATGGCACCCGTGTACACCCCACGTGGCTGTGGTTCAAGTTCATTGATAATTTGCATAGTACGTACTTTGGGCGCACCCGTGATGGAGGCACAGGGAAACATCGCCGCCATGATTTCGCTGATTGAGGCGTTGGTTTGAGCCGTGACAGTCGAGGTCATTTGCAACAAGGTCGGATAGCGTTCGACATCAAAAAGCTTAGGTACGTCAACCGTGCCAACTTCAGCGACACGCCCGAGGTCATTGCGAATCATATCGACGATCATCACATTTTCGGCCCGATCTTTTTGTGATGCTTGCAAATAGGCGATCTGTTGTTTATCTTCGGCGAGGGTATGCCCGCGTACGGCCGTTCCTTTCATCGGTTTAGTCGTGATTTGCTCACCATCTAGCCGGAAAAACAGTTCCGGCGTGGCCGAACAAATCACATGGTTGCCCAAATCAAGATAGGCGGTGTATTCAGCTTCTTGTGCCTGAATCAAGTCAGCATACAGGCTAAATGGGTCACCCTGGAAGGCGGCGTGAGTGGGAAATGTATAGTTGACTTGATAGGTATAGGCGTCGACAATCGCCATTTTTATTTTTTTTATCGCGCTATGATAATCTGTTTTATTAACGGCTGGCTGCCATTGGCCTATCTGATAACGGCCGTTTCCCACAGGCGGCTCGATTTCTTCGACAGTGGCATATAACCCAAACCAAAGCAAGGGCAATCCAGCCGCCGCAGGCGCATGGACGATTAAATCATAAGCGGCACCTGCTTCATAGGTCATGAAACCCACCGCATAGAGATTGTCTTGGTTAACGGCCGTTTCCACCTGCAACAAAGCCGCTTCAACTTCACCCGGCTCACGTGCAACCACTACAAATATTGGCTGGGTAAACCGCAGCCACTTTTTGCCTTGTTGAAGGATGATGGGTCCAGGAACGGCCGTTGTCATTTCAGAATTCTTGTTTAGAGATGATTGCAACATTTGGTTTGGAATTGTAATAAATAGGGTAGGGGCAAGGCAATCGAGTACGACTTGGCTTAAAATAAATACCTGTATCTACCGACTACTTTGCCCGCGCGTTGAATAAAAATAATATTCGTCTAACATGGGCGAGGCGTTTGGATGGCAAATGCTAATAGAAATCAAACCACCTTTCGCAACCGCCTCGCCCCGACCACCATCTGATTTATTTACGAATTTGGCCCTTTCACATCTTCCCCCTGACCCAACTCTACTGAGCGTTGGTAAGCAGCCCAAATGCCGCGTGAGATCACCGTGCGCAAGCCGCCCTTTTCCATATGATAAAGCGCTGCAGCCGTTGTGCCACCGGGCGATGTCACCTGATTACGCAGTTCAGCCACATGTTTGCCAGACTGTTCCGCATAATCAACCGAACCGCGCATTGTCTTGAAGACGAGCTGACGCGCAATGCGTCGCGAAAAACCCAGATGCACACCGGCATCAATCAAAGCTTCCATCATCATAAACATATAACCCGGCCCCGAACCACTCAGTGCCGTCGCCATATCCAAATACGCTTCTTCATCGACAAAAATCTCTTCGCCCAAGGAGCCAAGAATCGCGCCGGCTTGTTCTTTATGAATAGCACTCACTTCAGGGGTTGCTGTCCACACGGTGATGCCTTGTGCAATTTGGGCCGGTGTATTCGGCATGGCACGCACAACCGAAGCATGCGCGGAGCCATCAGCTAACTTTTTGATGGGCGCACCGGCGATAATCGACAACAATAAATCTTGGCGACGCAGATGGCCACGAATTTCGGGCAGAACATGTGGCAGACTCTGCGGTTTGATGGAGAGTACGACAACCTGCCCGATTTCAGCAGCTTCACGGTTATCGGCCGTTACGGCGATGCCATATTTCTGTTTTAACTCTTCCAGGCGCTCAAGCCAATGGTCCGAGGCGATAATCTGCTGCGGGGTGACAATCTCTTGCCCCAACAGCCCACGAATCATCGCTTCCCCCATGATACCTGCGCCAATAAATGCGATCTTTTTATCTTCAAACATAACTATCCAATATCTCCACAGCGAATTTGTCCACCAGGGTTTTCGCCACGGATTATCACAGATTTTCACGGATCAATATCCCTCATCCGTGTATATCCGTGTGAATCTGTGGCAAAATATCAAAATCAATCAAAATCTGTTTTCTAGATCGCCACAATTGTGACCTAATCGCAGGTGTGAAGCAAACCGGAACTTGTCGCCAAAACAAGCACTATCTACAAAGCATACGAATTAACGTTACGTCAAATCAGTCACTACCGGGCCGGTATAACGGGCACGGGGACGAATAAGTTGGTCTTGTGCATATTGTTCGATAATGTGGCCAACCCAGCCAGCAGTACGGCCGATAGCGAACAAAGCCAAGGGCGCATGCGGTGGCAGGTTGGCAGCTAATGCCAGCGTGACGAGTGCAAAATCGATTGTAGGTTTTAAGTCCGTAGTTTCCGCCACGATCTGACACACTTCTTGTGCCATTTTATAGGCAGGGTTTTGTGGGAAAACGGCCTTTGTTTGAGCCAACAGCATCTGCGCACGAGGATCGCCATCTGGATAAAGTGGATGTCCAAAACCAGGAATTCGTTCGCCGCGTTTGAGACGGTTGGCTATTGTCGCGTAGCTGTTTTGGGGGCCGCCTATCTCACGGAAAAACGCGGCGACGCGTTCAGTGTAACCGCCATGTTTACGCCCTTGCAATGCTGCCAGCGCGGCGATGACAGCCTGGTAAGGCGTTGCTTCGGCTGAAGCAACGACGCGTGCAGTAAAGGCGGAAACATTCAATTCATGATCGGCACAAGCAATGAGCGCGGCATTGATTAATTGAGCAACTTCTGGCTTTGTTGGCGTCCAGGCGGCTTGAATGGCGTCAGCGATGGGGGTAGCGGGATCGTGATTGGTGACAACGGCCGTTTCTAAACGCAATATACGCGCTCCAGTCTGCACAATCGCCGCATGGTGCAAATCATAGGCAGCTAAATCTTGCCCACTAGACAGTGTCAGGACAACTTGAAACAGCTCGACTGGCGTCAACCGCCCAAACATGGGGCGTGTAGATTGGATAATCTGAGCCAATGCTGTCGGCAGTGGCGCGGCAAAATAGGCTGCTGGATTTTCGATTTGCCAGATTAAGGCTGCCACGGCTTCAAATGTGTGCGTTTGGGATAACTTGAGCGCATCCTGGCCACGATAATAAAGACGGCCGTTGGCGATCAGGGTGATTTGTGACTCCAAGAGTGGCGTTCCCCAGTGCAGCGCGCCTGCGACCGTTTTGCTCGGTTCTTTTTGCAATGCCTTGCGTGCCTTTAATGTTTCGATATCGGCACGCCGGTAGCGCTTAGCACGCGAACGCCCTGTCCCCATTTCAGAGCGAATCAAGCCACGACTGACGTAAGCATAAAGTGTGGGGATTTTTACGCCCAATTCTGCGGCGGCTTCCTTAGCAGTAAGAAATGTTTTTGTTGTCATAGCTATTAAAAACCTTTGTGATTTGTAACACATTTCCATTTTCAACCTAGACTATAACATATATTGATTCAGTAATCAATATTGACAATAGTTGATAAACCGATCTATGATACGTCTAAACACCTGACATAAAATGAGGGGTGTGGAGGTTGCACACCCCTCACATAAAATAGAAGGAAGATGGAATTCAAGGACTTTAATGATGAACAATGGCACAATAAATAGTGGTCTAGAAGGTATTATTGCAGCAGAAACACGCTTAAGCTCTGTGGATGGGCAAGCAGGTGTGCTGATTATCGGTGGCTATGCTTTGGAGGAATTGGCCGGCCTGGCGACATTTGAAGAAGTGGTCTATCTGTTATGGCACGGCCGTTTGCCCACAGCAGATGAACTGGATCAATTTACACACAGCTTGGCAGCCCTGCGAAAATTGCCAGATGCGACGCTGGAACTGCTTAAAGCGGTCGCAGTGGAAAAAACACCGGTCATGGATGCTTTGCGCATCGCTGCCGGTACGCTTAGTTTGGAGGCAGCGGATGATGCTCACCTGGCTCCCGCAATTGTGGCCCGCTTTGCCACAATTGTGGCTGCCTATTGGCGCTTGCTGAATGGGTTGATACCTATCGAGCCGCATCCGACGCTCAATCATGCGGCCAATTATCTCTACATGCTGCGTGGTGAGCTGCCAGGTCCGGCGCAGATACGCGGTTTGGAAACTTATTTGAACACCGTGATCGATCATGGTCTAAATGCCTCTACCTTTGCAGCGCGTGTGATCATTGCGACGCAGTCTGATCTTGTGTCGGCCGTTACGGGAGCTGTTGGCGCTTTGAAAGGACCGCTGCACGGTGGCGCGCCTGGCCCGGCACTAGATATGGTCTTCGACATCGGTTCGGCTGAACATGCAGAGCCTTATCTGCGTGCTCAATTAGAGAGGGGCGAACGGCTAATGGGCTTTGGCCACCGCGTCTACAAAGTGCGTGATCCGCGTGCGGCAGTGCTTGGCGACGCAGCCGAGCAAATGTATACTGCGGATGGAGATATGGCCCTCTATCGGCTGGCAAAAGAAGTAGAAGAAACGGCCGTGTCGCTCCTGGAAGATTATAAACCTGGTCGCAATCTGCAAACAAATGTTGAATTCTATACGGCCTTGTTATTGCACGGTCTGGAATTAGATACAGCGCTCTTCTCGCCGACCTTTGCAATCAGCCGAGTTGCGGGTTGGATTGCACATTGTTTTGAGCAGCAGCGTTACGGCCGTCTAATCCGTCCTAAAGCGAAATACATTGGTGACACTGGACGCGCCTGGCTGCCACGCGAGCAGCGTGTGTATGCAGCGCTATCCGACGATCAGTCCACATGAAGTTTGAAGCTGTTGTTAGTTGGAAAATCGACCACAGCGAATAAAGCAAAAAAGCCTGATCGCAAACATATCGGCACGTCTAAATAAGGTAGGGAACTGGCGCGCCAGTTCCCTACCGAAGAGCCGAAATGAGAAACACCCCCAGCCTTGATGATATTCTTTTGTCTTATTGACGTTGGGGTAAAACGACAGTGAAGGTTGCCCCGCCGTCGAGGTTATTTTCGGCCCAGATACGGCCGTTATGCTGAGCAACAATCCCACGCGAAATATATAAACCTAACCCTGTGCCTTGGCCGTTTGGTTTGGTCGTGAAAAATGGCTGGAAAATTTTTTCGAGCCAATCGGCGGGAATTCCATGGCCCGTGTCACTGACAGCAAATGCAAACTGGTCTGGTATCTTTTTGCCGGACATATTGTCGTTTTCTACGGCCGCATCAGTGAGCGGCCAAAAACGCAATTTGATCTCACCACCCGCAGGCTGCATCGCATCGCGTGCATTGCTCAACAAATTCACCAACACCTGCGTAATACGATTGTGGTCACAAACAACTGAACGCAAATGGGGGGGGCGTTCGACCAAAATCGTCACGTTGGCCTGTTTGCGAAACTGCTGCTCAACCAAAGTCAGCGCGTCACGTACAAGGGATTCCACATCTGTAATTGCGATTTCAGGGCCATCCAGATGTGAATAATTGCGTAAAACTTCGACGATGCGTGCACTACGAAAAGCACTTTGTTCGATGAGCTCGACATAGCGCGATAATTCGGCTTGGTCAAAATTTTCAGTTTGTACGGCGTGCAATAAATTGCTGCATGTGGTGGTGATAATACTGAGTGGGGTGGTAAGTTCGTGGGCAACACTGGCAGTCATTGTGCCCACTCCAGCTAAACGTTGTGTGTGCAAAAGGGCAGCATTCATCCGTTCCATTTCTGCGAAATCTAATACCGTTACCAATTTATCACTATTGGCGGGTAGCTGCATGGGGACGACAGTCAAAGAAACATTGATCTCTTGTCCATCCTGGTGTTGTAACGCGAGTTGATGTGTTCCTGGCGTCATCCACTCGTCAGGCAACGGCCGTTGTGTTGGCCATAGGTCTATAATTGATTGACCAATCATTTTTTCGTTTGTATAACCCAACAGCGATTGTACGGCCGTGCCCGCATAAGCGATCTTACCGTCCATATCAACCACGACCAACGCATCAGTAACTTGTTCTCGAACATATTCAAAAAATTGCAAAGCTGCACCTCTTTTTCCTCTTCCAACCTGCCTCCACTCAGTCGCCGTAAAATCAAGCCATGTCGGCAGAGACGGTTGAAGCATACGTGAGCAGCCCTGAACTGTCCGTGTTTTAATCGTAAAATAGATGTGAACGAGCCGTGAACGGCCGTAAATATGAGCATCTGATAGTTTCTGATAGTTAAAATCGGATGGATCAGTTTGAGAATCACATTCAGAAACGTTAGAATTGGGTACTTAGAGCTGACAACCAAGTAAGATGTGGATTTGCATCATCAGCCTTGCGGAACGGTAAGGAAACAATTGCGTTAACTTTTTAACTTCCGTTCCTTACTCAATATCATTCAGACAGCGTCCACAAATCTAATCTACAATCATGTAGACGCTGTCATACACAACTATGAGGATGTAGAGGAGAATTAATTATGTTTGCTGAAACAACCCCCACACGCCCAAATCTGACACCAGACCTACTATGGCCTATTGATGAATACAAAGATGCGGGTCTTTATTTTTATTTAGAAGCAACCCGCGACTTGCTGCCAAACGGCCATGTCAACGTCACCAACTATGGCGAGATGATTATGCTAGGTGGCTATTCATATTTGGGTTTAATCGGACATCCCAAAATTGATGCCGCAGCCAAAGCCGCTATCGATAAATATGGCACTGGTACATATGGTGTGCGCTTGCTAGCCGGTACCTTAGAATTGCACAATGACCTCGAAAATCGCATCGCCGAATTTAAACAAGCAGAAGCGGCCGTTACAATGTCCAGTGGCTATGTGACCAACCTGGCAACCATAGCCTCTTTGCTGCGCAAAGGAGACACACTTATTTGTGACAAGCTCAATCATGCCAGCATCGTCGATGGCTGCATTTTGTCGATGGCCAAATTTGTCCGTTTTCGGCACAACGATATGGATCATCTCGAACGCCGTTTGCGCGAAGCCAATCCCTTGGGCCGTAAATTAGTGGTTGCCGATGCCGTTTTCAGCATGGACGGTGACATCATTGACTTACCCGAGGTGGCACGCTTGTGTAAAAAATACGATGCCTATCTGATGATTGACGAAGCCCATTCCGTAGGTGTGATTGGTGCGACTGGGCACGGTATCGAAGAACATTTTGACATGCCACCCAACACCGTCGATATTAAAATGGGAACCCTGAGCAAAACGATCCCCAGCGCGGGTGGCTATATCGCTGGTAATCAAGACCTAATCAACTTCCTCAAACACGAAGCCCGCGCCTTTATTTTCTCTGCGGCCGTACCGCCAGCATCGGCTGCTGCCGCGATGACCGCGTTTGACGTGATTGAAGAAGAACCATGGCGCGTTGAAAAGATTCAAATCAACTACAAACGTTTTGCCGACAAACTCAGAAATGCCGGTTTTGATCTGCTGTCCACAGAGACCGCAATTGTACCGGTCATATGCGGCTCTACACCGTACGGGGCCAGCTTAGCAAAATATTGTCGCGACAAGGGCATTTTTGTTCAAGCCATCATTTCCCCTGTTGTGCCGGAAGGACAAGCCCGTTTGCGTGCCTGCATTTCTGCTGCACATACACTTGAAGATATCGATTATTGTGCCGATGTCATCATTGAAGGTGGCCGCGAAATAGGTATCATTGATTAAATGTAGCTGCCCTAAGCAATAACGACTTGTTTAGCGCTAATGATGAAATAAGAATCGGGTTTGCACCGTTTGCCTTGAGGACTG
>CAYGMR010000033.1:0-7023 GCA_964350725.1 uncultured Ardenticatenaceae bacterium
ATGTGGTAGAGGTTGAATTTGGCTCCACACCGGCACGCGACTTGGCCACACTTTTAACATTGCTTGCTTTGCTGTCCATGTTGTATATTGCAGTTGTGTTGCCACGTCAAGGTACAGATTATCTGCCGTTGGCCTTTGGACGGCAGTATACCTGGCGTGATTATCGAGATTGGCCGGTTTTGGCGGTTGTTGTATTGGTAACGGCCATTTTTGCCATCCTAAACCCATCTGACATTTTTCACATCGAATCCACTGGCAACACAGTCATACCTGCCCAGCAACAAACATTTGCCGATTTTGACCGCAGCATTGCTTTGCTGGGTTTTGATTCTCCAAGCAAACAAATTGACGCGGGTGATGAATTAGATTTGATGCTTTATTGGAAGGCACTGCAGCCAGTAGACATTAATTATCAAGTTTTTGTGCATATTTTTGACGACGCTGGCAATTTGGTCGCCCAGTCAGACAAATTGAATCCCGGTGATTTCCCCACCCGCCGCTGGACAACTGACAAATACATTCGAGATCCACATGGGCTTGTCTTGCCAGCAGATCTGCCGGCTGGCACCTACACAGTGACAGCCGGTTTATGGGTGCAAGAAGAAGGCTGGCGCTCCCCTTTGGTCGATGAATCTGGCATCCAACTGGATGACAAATACACCTTATTCACCTTCACAATTCCGTAACATAGTGTAGGGGTTTGGCGTGCCAAATCCCTACAAGTTATTAAGTTTTTGAAGGCGCTTTTGGGCTTCGGCCCGATCACATTTAAGAGCATACGCTGCCCCATACCCCTCGATTACCAATGAAGCTGAAACGGCACCCATTTTAGCTGCCATAATTGGATCGCAATTGGTTGCCAGACCAACCAAAAAACCGCCGCCAAAGGCATCCCCTGCCCCCGTGACATCACTGATAGACGCATCGATGATACGTCCATCACCCACCGCATGGTAAGCAGGAATGTGCGCACGCATCGCATCTGCACCAACCCCTTTTTGCAAGAGGACCCCATCTGGCCCATTTTTAATCACAACCAATGGCACGCCCCATTGGCAAAATATATCGGCAGCTTGCCACAAATCTATATCTTCACCAAAAAAGGTTTTGACTTCCTGATCGCTTGGCAAAAATGCATCGATTTGGGGCATAATCGCCCGCACAAATGTCTGCCGCTCAGGGATCATGTAACGTTCGCCAGGGTCGATGGTAATGGTTTTGACACCCATTTCACGTAATTTTGCGGGGACGGTTGCATGTGTAGCCAAAGGTTGGGGTGCTATGTGGACATGGGCAGCTCTGCTTTGTTGTGGGCTGATGTGCCAATCGGTCGGTCGTAGTGCCATTGGCTCGAAACTATAGGGGTCATCTTGGGCAGGGGTAGAGTTGACATAACCTTCAAGTTCAGGTGGCATAGGAACACCAATTCGCGCAAAATGTTTGGCTGGCTCCGTGTCAATGCGGATGCTTTCCGATGTATAGGCGAAAAATGTGCGGTGCTCTTGCTTGCCCGGGATTCTACAGATTTGGTCTAGATGAATGCCTAACTCTGCGACTTCTAACAACCATTCATCAGGAAAGTTCTCGCCTTTACGCGCCCAAACGGCGACCTGATCATGCCAAATTGCTGCCCCAACGGCCGTATACAAAGCATTTCCACCTGGCATGCGTATATGCGCTTCACCTTGCGGAGTTATGAGATAATCGACGCGTAAACCGCCCCCTGTGACAAAATAATCACGCATATAGCTTATCTCTCCGTTCAACCAGTTGTAAGCCTGCGGGGTTCTTGTTGAGCCACAACCGTACGACGGTGGACAGCAATAAAGATATGTACACACCTATTTGCTGTGCCGTTGACGAAACATTTGTTCCGTGATAGTGTAATTTAGTTATTTTAGCTAAATTGGAGTGCATTATGTTGTCTCAAATGATTGCATCACCATAATATCTGCGGTTGTCCTAATCGCCATAACAAGGCACAAATCATTATACTTAGCCTTTCTGACTTTGAACAATACATGAGAAGGTTTTTCACGTGGATATTTATCAAGAAATTGAACGCGCTACCAATGCGCGGATAACAGATATTGCACCGTTGAGCGGTGGCTGTATTGGTCAGGTCTATCGTGTTGTTTTAGACAACGGCCGTATTCTTGTTGCCAAAGCCGATGAGGGAACGCACCCGAAACTAGACATTGAAGGGGAAATGCTGACCTACCTGGCAGAGCACACGGAATTGCCCGTGCCACTTGTCCTTTTGTCTACTCCAAAGCTTTTACTGATGGAATTTTTACAAGGCAGTAGCCATTTTCCAGCCACCGCACAAGAAGATGCTGCCGAAAAGTTGGCAGCATTACACACGATTAGTGCTCCTCAATTTGGTTTTGTACAAGACACTTTAATTGGCGGATTGCATCAGCCTAATCCATGGACAGCTTCCTGGCTGCAGTTTTTTGCCCAGCAGCGTCTAATCTATATGGCCAATGCAGCTGTACAGGCGGGACGGTTGTCACCCAAAATTCTAAAACGCATACAACACTTTTGTGCGCATTTGGATCGTTGGTTAGAGGAGCCGCAGCACCCTTCCTTGATTCATGGCGATGTTTGGACGACAAATGTATTGGCAGCCAACGGCCGTATCACCGGTTTTATTGACCCTGCCATTTATTACGCTGATCCAGAAATCGAATTGGCATTTACAACGTTGTTTGGCACATTTGGTGACCCGTTTTTTAAGCGCTATCAGGAGTTACGGCCGTTGCGCCCAGGCTTTTTTGATACACGACGGGATATTTACAATTTATATCCCCTTTTGGTGCATGTACGTTTGTTCGGCGGGAGCTATGTTGCAGCAGTCGACCAAACGCTGCATCGCTTTGGTTTTTAGTCAAAAGGCATAAATGGAATCAACATTATGTCAAATATTTTATCCTTTTTTCCGAGATTGTTTGAGGAAACACAATGGCCAAACGCCTCATAGAAGTGTACGCAGTTGGTGCTGATGTCGAAATCACATTTGGAGAAGATCTGTGGTTGCAAGCCCGCGTTGCCAAACATGAACCGCCGGGCCTATGGGTTTTGGATGCGAACGGCCGTTTCTGGTTTGTCACCAACACCCGCCGAATTAGATCACAAATGAATACAGCCCAACAATAATCACACTATGTTTGCACTTTTTGTAAAAACCTGACTTGGAGTCAATTTTTGCCACGAATTTCACCAATTTCACGAATTAAAACGGCCTAAATTCGTGAAATCCGTGTAATTCGTGGCAATAAAAGAAAACTGCAAAGGTAGTGAATCACTGAAAAAGAGCCAAAAATATAGGAAAAACCATGAAAAGTCATAATGCCATTCTGCTGGCACAAACATTAGCGGCCGATTTCGCCACACGCGCCGCTGCCGCCGATAAAAAAGGACGACTACCCCAAAAGGATGTGGCTGCTCTGCGCCAATCAGGCTATCTCACATTAAGTGTGCCGCATGAGTTGGGTGGTCATGGGTTAGGATTACGCGACTGTGTAGCGGCACACACCGCTCTGGCTGAGGGCAGCGCCGCGACAGCAATGGTTGCCGGCATGCAAATACATGTGTTCGGTCATGAACGTGAAGTCCGCTCATGGCGTGCTGCTGCGTTTGAACGTTTATGCCAGGCGGCTGTTGATGGCGCCTTGCTTAATTCGCTAGCCAGCGAACCGCAGCTTGGCAGTCCTTCACGCGGGGGGTTGCCGGCAACAACGGCCGTTGCCACTTCAGATGGCCAATCCTGGCAGATAAACGGCCAAAAGACCTGGTCAACAGGCGGGCAACATCTCACGCATATGCTCGTACGCTGTGCGGTTGAAGGCAAAGCCAGAGTCGTCTTGATTGAACAAACCCGACCTGGCATCCACTGGCAAGAAACGTGGCAAAATGCACTCAGTTTGCGTGCCAGCGACAGTAACGATGTCTTTTTTAAAGATGTAATCGTCCCGAAAGATAATTTGATTGATACAGGAAACAACCCGCATCAAGGCAATATTTGGTTTCCGATGGTGATGTCGGCCGTTTACCTCGGAACGGCCGTTGCTGCACGCAATAATGTAATCCAATTTGCATTGGAGCGCGTGCCGACCGCATTAGGTCGTCCCATCGCTACCTTACCCAAAATACAGCGCCAAATCGGCGAACTCGACATTGCCCTGCAAGCCGCCCAGGCATTACTGCTTGAAGTTGCTGGTGAATGGCGCGGAGAAAACGCTGCAAGAGGTAAGTTTTTACCGCGTGTGGCGGCCGCTAAAACGATGGTCACAAAAACCGCCAACACTGTCACCGAACAAGCTTTGCAAATCGCTGGCGGCTCTTCAATTACGGGCACACTACCGCTGGAACGCTTTTTCCGTGATGTTCGTGCGGGGTCAATGCAACCACCATCCGGCGATACGGCTCTGGAGATGGTTGGCAGAGCTGCACTTGAACGCTAAACATTCAGGAGGGGGCATATTTTAATAGTACATTGGGAAATAAGAGCTTCACCCAATTTTCATATGCGACACGCATTGACTGTGTTAAAATTCACAAGATATAAGGCAAGGTGAATTTATATTGAGTAAACAGGGAAAACAGCGCACGCGCATAAAACAATTTATTTTAACTTTTACTCCTTTTTTCATCCTCACCTTGTTATTTATAGGGCTCAATTTTTGGCCCGGTTGGTTGAAACAGCTCAATCAACCAGCTTTAACAGAAATCGATTCTACAACGGTAGTAGAAGAGGTTAGGGAGCCAGGTTTGGTTGAAATAGATCAAGGTCAAGAAAATCAAGTTGGATTAGCAACGGCCGTCGTACCCACACCGACCTCTCAACCAACACCATCTCCTCAACCCACGCTACCACCGGATGCAACGATCACACTCAATGGACCGCCGGAGGGAAGCAGCTTTCCCAGCACCAGCACAATCACATTTTATTGGGATTGGCCGCTGCTGCTAGCTGAAAACCAACAATTTACATTATCGCTAACTAACGGCGATCAAGAACACCAAATTGCAACCGTCAACGACCAAAATCTGGGGCGGCAATATGCCGCGACCGTCGATTTAGGGAGCATAGAACAAACCCCTGAATCATCATTATCTTGGCAAATCAAGCTAATAGATAGTGATTCAGGTACGATTTTGGCTCAAAGCGAACGACGCAAACTAATGTTTATCTCACAAGCAACCCAACGTTAACAAGGGCGGGCAAGACATACAGAAAATATTTAATTATTCTATAAACATCGTCAATTGCTTTTTTACATTATCAGTAGTAATCTTGTAGCGAGACTCTGCAACGCCTCGTATATTAATTGCGTCTGCAAAAATGGGATGAAAGCGTCAAAATAAAGATATGATAGCTCAAAATCACACAGATTTTTCAGGTGAACAGATTGGTAACTACCAAATCAAGTCACTGCTTACGAAGCGTAAAGTCAGCAGTTTCTTTCTGGCAGAAGATGTCAAACTCGGCCAGTCTGTTTACCTTGAGATTCTCAACGTAACCAAAGACGAAGACCCCGAACTGTCTAACAGCTTTCAAAGGCGGATGGAAGCAGTCTCGCAAATAAAACACCCGAATATTGCACCGGTAATCGAAATCGATGTGACTGCCGATGGGAACCCTTATGCAGTAATCGACTACTTTCCAGGAAAATCTTTAACCCAATTTCTCGCTGATAACAATGCCACAGGAGCTGCACGATCTGCCAGCGATGCGCTTACAACGAATCGTTATATAGCTGAAGCTCTCAGCGTTGCACATCCGGCTGGTTTAATTCACCACGATCTGCGCCCAGATAACATCTGGGTGCGCGAAGAAGATGGCACACCCGTATTAGTTGATTTGGGCGTTCCAATTGTAACCACCCCACCAGATGCAGTGCTAACCAACTCACGTGCTGAAATGCTGGATTATGCAGCACCCGAAGAAGCTGAAGGCAAAGCAATCAGTCGTCGCAGTAATATTTATTCTTTGGGCATCATTATTTATGAATTCCTGACTGGACATCGCCCCAAACTCCCCGCTTCATCCTGGGATATTTTTGAGCGTTCGACCATGCCCAAAGAAGTCCCACTGGAGGAGGAACGAGCTGGACTATCTGGCGAGACCTACCGTCTTGTTCGTAACTGTCTTTGGCGACAAGAATGGAGCCGCTTTGAAACCGCCGACGAACTAATCATCGCGATTGATACAGCCATATTGGCTGAACAATCACTGCCACAAAAAGAAGCGATGTGGGCTGGCAGCAGCCGACGTTGGTTTTATATCATCCCTGCTTTGGCCTTATTAGTGATTATTTTTGGTCTCGGCTTTGTCTGGCTACAAACCATCAACACAAACCAAAACCCACCTGTTTCCACCCCAATAACCGAGATTGCGCCAACAAATGTTGAAGGTGCGGTTGGGGTTGGCGACTCAGATGGAACTATACAGCCAACCGTAACTGAGACAAGAGAATCCCCACCAACAGCTGAAGTCGAATTGCCTATTCCTGTTATCACACCCCAAGATGACAGCAGTTTTGGTATGGGCGATACCATTCGCTTCACTTGGTTTTCAACCTCAAAACCAAACGAGAACGAGCATTTTGCTGTTTATATTTCACCTGAAGATGAAATTAATCCGGAATCTTATTTAGTCGGAATCGTAACTGAGCCAGATGATGCTGGGGTTTTTGATTTGAGGGAAAAAGTAACTAATTTACCTTTTGCAGGCGGTGCCTATCTCTGGCAGGTGAAACTTGAAATTATTGATGATGATACACCTATATCTGTCAGTGATCCACGTCGCATCTTCATTATTGAAAACACGCCTACTCCAACGGCAACAGACACAGAAGAACCGACGCCCACACCAACAGAATCTGCATGTACGCCAGAACGGCCGTTTAGTTGGATTGATCATACCGTACAAGCAGGGGAAACCATTTCTACTTTTGCGCAGCGTGCCAATGTATTAGCAGCCGACATTCTAGCAGCTAACTGTCTTGAACAAGGTAC